>JAGGVB010000222.1 GCA_021158245.1 bacterium
CTCGTTGCGAGATATAATTTTGTGGTTAACCCCTCCGCCCCTGGATTCCCTCTAAAAACATGAGGGAATGACATCCCGGTGGAATGTTGTGGCGGAAATTTTCAGATGCCGGCAAAATATTTCTGCCATATACCTTTATACCTCTATACCAATTTTTTGTTTTATCCTTGTTTTTTCTTTGCGGTCGCTGCGCTCGTTGCGAGATATAATTTTGTGGTTAACCCCTCCGCCCCTGGATTCCCTCTAAAAACATGAGGGAATGACATCCCGGTGGAATGTTGTGGCGGAAATTTTCAGATGCCGGCAAAAAAAATCAATTCTGTCGTGACCGTGAAAGCGGGTATCCATGCAAATAGTTTGTGTTCCTAAACAGGAGTTTGGGAACAAGCGGGTTCAAATAAATAATCGGGGAGTGCCTGAATACAGCAAGATATATATTGACAAATATAATAATTTTCAATAAATTACTTACATACAAAAATATCAGAAAACCCTGATTTTCATGGGTTCCCTTCCATCCTTTAAGAACGAAAAATAAATCAGAAGCGGTGTGGAAAAGGGCGGGGATGAGTGTGTTGCAGAAAATAGCATGTTTGAGAAGGTGAAGGCGGAAAAGGTTCAATTTTATTTGGAAAGAGAGGAAACAGTGGAATCTAAAAAAACCGTACTTTATGATGAACACCTCCGTCTCGGAGGCAAGATGAGTGATTTTGCCGGCTGGATAATGCCATTGTGGTACCATACAGGCCAGTCAATTGAGCATCATACAACAAGAAAAGCCGTAGGCCTTTTTGATATCTGCCATATGGGCGAATTTGAGATTACAGGGCCGGGTTCAAACGATTTTGTAATCAAAATGCTGAGCAACAAAGTCCGGAAACTTAAAGACGGCCGCGCTATGTACAATTTTTTACTGAATGAAAAAGGCGGAGTTATTGATGACTGTATAATATACAGATTCAGGGAAGATAAATGGATGCTTGTGGTAAATGCAGGTACAATAGAAGGCGATTTTGAGTGGCTTAAGAAGAATGTGCCTTCAGATGTCAATTTAAAAAATATAAGTGATGATACTGCAAAAATAGATGTACAGGGCCCTGATGCGCCAAAATTACTTGCAAAGCTGACTGATAAAGATGTGATCAGCGGCTTAAAATTCTTCAGGTTTGCGCAGGATATGGATATTAACGGGATGAAAGTTCTTGTTTCAAGAACAGGATATACCGGTGAAATAGGATTTGAGCTGTATACTGATATTAAAAATGCAATCCCTCTGTGGAATCTGCTTCTTGAAGAAGGCAAAGAGTTCGGGATTCTGCCGTGCGGCCTTGGGGCGAGAGATACTTTAAGGACAGAGTCGGGCCTTCCCCTGCATGGGCATGAACTGCATCCCGATAGAGTTGCAATCGGGCATCCATGGGAGTTTACTCTGAACTTTGACCATGATTTCATTGGCAGAGACGCTATACTTGAGGCAAAAGAGAGAGGCGATTATTCTCATGTATACGGTTTTGTGCTTGACGGGAGGCGTAAAGCAATGCCCGGATATAAAGTCTATCACAATGAAGAGGAAGCAGGAACAGTACTTAGCGGAGTTATCTCCCCCACTCTTGATAATAAGCCCATAGGTTTTATTCTTGTTAATAAAGCCATGGAACCGGAAACTAAGCTTGAGTTTAAACGGGATGAAAATCAGCCGCCGTTATCAGGTACTGTAAAAGAAACACCTCTTGTTCCGGGCACATCGAGAGAAAAGATGGAGAATTTTATTTAATCTGAAAACAGGATTATACGGCAGTATTGATGAAAATAGATGTCGCTTTAGTTCCGGCAGAGCTGGAAAGTATCAGGCTCCGAAATAGTGCAGTTGTGGTTGTGGATGTTTTACGGGCATCCACCACAATGGTTACTGCACTTAATAACGGAGCAGGAGAGATAATCCCTTTTGCCGAGCCGGAACAAGCAGTATCAGAGTCCTCGAAGATGCAGAGAAGCAGTTATCTGCTCTGCGGAGAAAGGCGGGGAGAGAAGCTGCCGGGGTTTGACCTCGGAAATTCTCCTTTTGAGTATAAAAGGGAAATAGTGTCGGATAAGATGCTGTTTTTTACGACTACAAACGGTACTCAGCTTTTCAGATTTGCAGAAAGTGCGGCAAATGTTGCTGTATGTTCTTTTTTAAATATGGATGCAGTTGCAGAGCAGCTTCTTTTATGGGGAAATGACGCGGTTGTTGCGTGTGCAGGTAATAATTCAAGATTTTCTTTGGAAGATTGTCTGTGCGCCGGAATGTTGATTAATAAGGTTGCAGGTTTATCAGACAGAATGGAACTTGCTGATTCGGACAGCTTGTCAGCAGCCGGATATATTTATAATAATTACAGGGATGATATCCTGTCAGCATTAAAAACAGGATTTCACGGAAGATATTTAAAGAGCATTGGTTTTGAAAAAGATATTGCTTTTGCTTCCAATCTGAATACTGTTAATACCGTACCGGTGATGATGAGCGGTAAACTTGTTTTATCATAAAACAGGTAAAATTTATGGCACGAAAATCGAAAAAGGATGATACAAGACAGGAAGTCCTGGGTATTCTGATTATGGCACTTGCCCTGCTTATCTTTCTTGGGCTGGTATCATATAATCCTGATGACTTTCCCAACAGCGGGAACCCGTCTGCAATTAAAAACTGGCTGGGGCTTGCAGGCTCGTGGCTCAGCCACTATCTATACGTTTATACTATAGGTTACTCGTGTCTTATATTCCCGTTTTTATTGTTTTTATTCGGATGGAATGTTTTCCTGCAAAAAGCTTATAAACCGTTCCTGAGAATATCCCTTTACATGCTTTCCCTCGGGCTGTTTTTATCAACAGCTTTGGCGATGCCGGAGGCTGTATCTGATTCAAGCACAAGTTACGGGTTCAAGTTGAGCGGGCTTCTCGGGGCATTTATTGCAGATTATTTGAGCAAGTATCTCGGGATTGCAGGCAGTATAGTCGTGCTTATAACATTTATGGTTCTGTTTCTTGTAACAGCTACTTCATGGAGCATGAGGGAGGCAGTGCTCGGATTCAGGCAGGAGCTTGAAAGCCTGATAAATGACCTGAGGAAGAAAAGGAAACCTTCCGCACAAAAAAGACGGATTACAATAGATCAGCCTGAAAAGAGGGAAGAAGCAGCGGAAAAATCTCCTGAGATCAATAGAAGGCCCCCTGTGATTGACAAACCGGAGAGGAGGCCTCCTGAGGTTTCATCAGGGATGCGGTATGAATCACCTGCAAGGGAAAGCAGTATTGTTCCCGCTGAAAAAGAGCAGCAGACACTAGGCCCAAAGCAGGGAGGTACTTATCAGTTCCCTTCTCTGGAACTTTTAACATATTCACAGGAAAATCATATTGAAATCAACAAAGAGCTTCTTATTGAAAAGGCAAAGTTTATAGAGGAAAAGCTGGGGGAGTTTGACGTCAGAGGTTCTGTTGTAGGCGTGCGCCCCGGGCCTGTTATAACGCGTTTTGAAGTAGCTCCCGCTCCTGGCGTAAAAATAAGCAAATTTATCGGATGCCAGGATGATCTTGCTCTGTACCTCAAGGCAAAGCATGTACGTGTTGTTGCTCCTATTCCGGGTAAAGCTGCTGTTGGAATTGAAGTGCCTAATGACAAATCTGCAATTGTTGATTTAAGGTCAATAATCGGGTCAAAAGAGTTTAAGCACAGCAGGTCAAAACTCACTATTGCTCTTGGAAAGACAATTGAAGGCAAGCCATTTGTAGCTGATCTGTCTGATATGCCCCACTTGCTGGTCGCAGGATCAACAGGATCCGGGAAATCGGTATGCCTTAATACAATCATAGTAAGCCTTTTATACAGAGCTACTCCGGAAGATGTTAAACTTATACTGATTGACCCGAAAAAACTTGAGCTGTCTTTCTACAAAAAGCTGAAGCGCCATCACCTTATGACTCTTGATGATCTGCATGAAGATGTTATCACAACTCCGGGCAATTCTGTGGCAGTACTCAAGAGCCTTGAAAAAGAGATGGAGAAAAGATACAGGCTGCTTGCAAAAGCAGGAGTCAGAAATATAAATGATTTTAACATTGCCGCAGAACAGGGCAGAGTTTTAAAGGAGGACGGCTCTTCTGTTGATAAACTGCCGTTTATCATTGTTATAGTTGACGAACTTGCAGACCTTATGATTACAGCAGCAAGGGATATTGAAGAGCCTATTGCGCGTCTTGCTCAAATGGCAAGAGCTGTGGGCATACATTTGATTCTTGCAACTCAGCGCCCTTCTGTGGATGTTATCACAGGCGTTATTAAGGCTAATTTCCCGTCGAGGATTGCATTTGCAGTAACTTCAAAAACAGATTCACGGACAATTCTTGACAGAAACGGAGCTGAAAAACTGCTTGGCAGAGGAGATATGCTTTTTCTTAATTCGAGAGAGCCTGAGCCTATACGTGTCCACGGTGCATTTATTTCTGCAAACGAAGTGCGTGCAGTAGTAAATCATATTATGCAGCAGCCTTTGGGAAAGGAGTTTAAGCTTTCCGCAGAAGCGGCACATTCAGGAAGAGGTGCAACATCCGGGAGGCATGAGAGAGACGAACTTTTCAGAGAAGCTGCAAAATTAGTTGTAAGGCATCAGCAGGGGTCAGCATCTTTACTTCAGAGAAGGCTCCGCATAGGTTATGCACGTGCAGGGAGGCTGATTGACGAGCTTGAAGATGTAGGAATTGTAGGGCCTTATGACGGCAGCAAAGCAAGGGAAGTTTTGATTGATGAAGAGACTCTGGGATTACTTGAGCAGAATAATTTTCAAATAAAGGGAGATTCGGAGTCATGAAAAAGGCCTTCATTATTTTTATTGTTTTCTTTTTTGTTTACTCAATCTGCTCTGCAGATGAAACACCGGAACAGATTGTTAAAAAGGTTGAGGCTAATTTTAATAAATCAGGAGCAATGAGCATCGATTTTGAAGAAATATACCAATGGAAACTTACAGGCGAGGAGCACACTACAAACGGTAATCTTATTATGCAGGGGCAGAATAAATTTAGGGTTTCCACAGACGATCAGATTATTGTTTCTAACGGCAGCACTTTATGGACTTTCAGTAAACCTTCAAACAGAGTTGTGATTGATAAACTTAAAAAAAATGATAATACACTTTTACCGAGGAAAATTTTTCTTGAGTACACTGAAGATTATCGTGTATTTTCTGACGGCAGCGAATCTTTGTCCGGAACAGAATGCTGGATTTTGAAGTTTACAGATGAAAAAGGTGACAAACTTTTTCCAAAAGTCAGAGTCTGGATTGACAAGCATACATTTATGCCCGGAAAGATAGAACAAAGGGACCTGAGCGGGAATATTACTATTTTTCTGATAAAAAAGATTAAGACGGGTATTGCGGTTTCAAAGAATGAATTCTATTTTAAAATACCGGACGGGGCTGAATTAATAGATTTGCGCAGCATGTAAGAAATAGTGCACATATTGTAGCAAAAATGAGACAGTTTTTTGCCGCCTTTGAGAAGAATAGAATTGGGATTGTTTGTATAAACTCATAAATAATATATAGTTATGTTGATATGTGCCTTTGCTGGTAGTTGTGGTATGGAAATTGCAGTTTTAATAAGATTATTTAGTTTATCCCTTGAAATCCGTTATTTATAAATTTAATAAACTTAAAAGGAGTAAGTCCCTTGGAGAGTTATCAGGAAGAACAGCAGGTATCATTACAGGATTATATAGCGATTATCTACAGAGGAAGATGGATTATTATTGCTGCATTCCTTGCTGTAATGATTTCAACAATCTATTTTACATTTACTGCCCAGCCCGTGTATGAGGCTTCTGCAACGGTACTCATAAAAGAAGAGGGCAGTATGCAGCAGCAGATATTTGATGTCGGCAGTTTTATGAAAAAAGAGACAATGATAAACAATCAGGTTGAGATATTGAAGAGCAGGACTCTTGCCGAGATGGTGATAAAAAGGCTTCAGGAATCTGTTTTTGCTGATTCTCTCGGTGTAATAGGAGCGGGGCCAGAGAGAAAGGGCTTTTCGATAAAGGGTATTATTGCTTCTGTTCTTGGCAAAAAGGGTGAATCTGACAAGGCCAGCCTTAACAATCTGGTTAAAAATTTCAGAGAGAGTGTTATTACGGTTGTGCCCAAAAGAGATACTGATATAATAGAGTTAAAGGCGGTAGCGGGCAGGCCTTTTGAGGCAAGCCTCATTGCCAACACATGGATGCAGGCTTTCAGGGACCTTGACATAAGCGAAAGCAGGAGTGAAGTAAGCGGTGTTCGGCAGTTTCTACAGGAGCAGCTCGAGACAGTGCAGAAAGAGCTTGCACATTCTGAAGAAGCTTTAAAAACATATAAAGAAAAAGAAGGAGTCACAGCTCTTGATGCAGAAACCGAGCAGCTTATTAAGAATCTTGCGGATTTTGAAAGCCTGTACAGAAGTGCGCAAACAGACCTTCAGGCTAATGAAAAGAGGCTTGCCAATCTGAAAGAGCAGCTTGGAGAAAGCAAAAAGAATTTTCTTTCAACAAATCTTTCCAGCCCTGTAATTGAAGAACTGCAGAAACAGATGGCACAGCTTATTGCTGATATTGCAGCTTACAGGCAGCAGCTTGAGAGTTCAAACCTTTTTGCTGATAAAGACAATCAGAATAAACTGAAAGAAAGAGAGGACAGGCTTAGTGGAATCCAGAAAAAGATTGTAGAAGAGAAAAAGAAGATAATAGAATCTGGAATGGGTACCCTTAATCCCATGGCAATATCGGAAAACCTGGTTACTACAATCCTGACAATTGAGACAGAAAATACTGCAATTAAAGCGAGAACCCGTGAACTTAAATCAATTGTTGCGCGGTATAATAAACGGCTTAACAAACTGCCTGAAAAGAGCCTGAAGCTTGCAAGGCTTAAAAGAGAAGCTACTGTAAACAACAGTATATTTATGATGCTCCGTACAAAGTATGAAGAAAACCGTATTGCAGAAGCGGGGCAGATAGGTTCCATACGTATTGTTGACAAAGCATCTCCGCCGGAAAATCCTATTAAGCCTAAAAAGAAGATGAATCTGATCCTCGGTTTTTTCCTCGGCCTTGGGCTTGGCCTCGGCATTGTTTTTACTATGGAATATATTGATACTTCATTAAAGACAGTTGAAGAAGTTGAAAAAAGAGGCATAACAGTACTGGGCTCGGTTCCCCTTATATCTCCGAAAAATCTTCAGCATTCGGTAGTAAACGGCAGCAACGGAGAAGCAAAACAGATAAAATCCAGGCTTATAACACATTTTGAGCCTAAATCGCCTGTTTCAGAAGCATATCGTACATTCCGTACTAATGTACAGTATATTCAGGTTGATAAACCTGTTAAGGGTGTTGTAATTACCAGCGCAGGCCCGGGAGAAGGAAAATCAACAACAGCTGCGAATCTTGCAATTGCTTTTGCACAGATGGGGGCAAAAACCCTTATTGTTGATACTGACCTGCGAAGGCCAGTACAGCATGGTATTTTCGGAGTGGAGAGAGGTGAAGGTTTTACAAATGTGCTGTACGGTAAAATTGAATTAAAGAATGCTGTAAGGGATACTGAAGTTGAAAATTTATGGCTTTTAACCGCTGGAGTAATTCCTCCGAATCCTTCTGAACTGCTTGGTTCTGAAGTTATGGGAGATTTTATCAAAAAGGTATCAAAAGAGTATGATATGGTGATATATGACAGCCCGCCTGTAATTGCAGTTACAGATGCTGCTGTGCTTTCCGCAAGGCTTGACGGAGTAATCCTGGTTGTTAAATCAGGGACTACAAAGAATGATGCCTTGTCAAGAGCTGAGATTCTTCTCGGTAATGTTAATGCCACATTCTTCGGAGTTCTTGTTAATGGTATTGATGTAGACAGAATGTACGGTTCTTATTATTACTATTATCACTACTATTATTACGGTGACGGCGATAAAAAGAAAAAGAAAATAAGGGGGAAAAAGGAGACGGTAA
>JAGGVB010000223.1 GCA_021158245.1 bacterium
AAAAGTCAACGCATTTGCCAGATAAAATTCTACTCATTATTAACAAAGTAATTCACCAAATATTTTTCACCTGTCACATTTATGGATTTTGATATGCTTTCGGTAGAGGCCTGATTTACTCCTGGTTGCCCTCCTCCAACAGAAATAATGAACTCTCCTGGTTCAACCACCCAGTTCATATCATTATCCAGAAGTGCCAATTGTTTTGGAGTTATTTTAAAATTGACAATTTGTTTCTCCCCCGGATTTAAATGAATACGTTTAAATCCCTGCAGTGAATGCAGAGGAACACGAACTGAAGTTTTCACATCTTTAACATAAACCTCCACAACTTCATCACCGGCAACATTACCGCAATTTTGGACTTCAACCTCTAATTCAATACTCTCTCCGCTATTGATGAATTCAGGCATATTAAGGTTGCTGTATTTAAAAGTCGTGTAACTCAACCCGAAGCCAAACGGGAAAAGGGGTTCTCCTTTAAAAAATTTATATGTTCTGTTCTCCATACTATAATCCTCATAAGGAGGAAGTTGGGATGTAGATTTGTAAAATGTAACCGGTAATCTTGCGGCAGGATTGTAGTCTCCGAATAAAGCATCAGCAACAGCAACGCCTCCGGATTGTCCAGGATACCAGGCATCAATAATTGCAGGGACTTTAAGACTTTCTTTATCAAGTGAGATTGCACTTCCCCCCATAAGTACCAGTATTGTAGGCTTTCCCAATTTTAATATTTCCTTCAACAATGTTTGCTGAACATCAGGCAATTCGATCTGTTTTCTGTCTAAAGACTCCTCTTCAATCAGACTGGAAATACCAAGTGATAAAATAACTGCGTCAGACTTTTTTGCAATTGCCAAAGAATTTTTTAAAAGAGATTTATTATCCGCCGAATGAATAAGAACAAAATAAAATCCATCGGAATCACTTACAAAATCAATTCTAATTTTATAAAATTTGTGAGCTTCAAACTTGATAAATTTCCCCCCAGATTTTTCATCCGCAACAAATTTATCATTAATAAATATTTTATAATGAGGTGAAGAATTTGCCTTAATTTTATAATTTGCCGATTCGGGAAAAGAGATTAATCCTTCCCAGCGCACAGAAAAATTATCTATCTGAAGATCCTTAAAGGGTGCTCCAAATTCATCAAAAATCATAATCTTATTTTCAATTCTTGTATGCAGCGGTTTACCAGCAAAATTCCTGTTCGGGAAATATGATGCCAACAATCCGTTTTTTTTATCTGGAGTAAATAAAAATTTTAAAGGTACCGGAGAAAAGAAATTCTCAGACTTAACTAATTCTGCCCCCCTTGAATAAAATACTTCAGCATCGGGCAGTTTTTCCTTGATTCCTTTTAGAACAGAAACCGGATTTGACGGAATGCCATTATAATTTCCGTAAAGAACTCTATTATTATCAGCGTTTGGCCCGATAACTGCAATTTTTTTTATATCTTTTTTAAGTGGTAAAGTTTGGTTTTCATTTTTTAACAGGACAATCGATTCTCTGGCCATTTGCAGTGCAAGTTCTTTATGTTCCGGTGAGTCTATAACTTCAACAGAAATTTTTGTGTATGGTACCATTTCCGGAGGGTCAAACATTCCTAATTTAAAACGGGCAAGCATTAACCTGTACACAGCTTTGTTGATATATGATTCATTTATCAAACCACTTCTTACTGCTTCAGCCAACTTTTCATAGGGGAAACTCATCGCTCTGCCGCAGTTGAGATCAACTCCTGATTTTAGTGCAAGAACTGCAGCTTTTACAATTGAATCAACAAGATGATGGCCATCATAAATATCTGCCACTGATCCGCAGTCAGAAACAACATATCCCTTAAAACCCAGTTTTTTTCTTAAAATATCATTTAATAGATGGCTGCTGCCACAACAGGATTCACCATTTAATCTTGAGTATGCACACATAACCGACTGCACGTTTGCTTCCTGAATACCGGCAATAAAATGGGGCATATAGGATTCCCAAAAATCACGTTCATTAGATAACGTATTAAATTCATGCCGTTTAGCTTCAGGTCCGCTGTGAACAACGAAATGTTTAACAGTAGATACTGTCTTTAAGTATTTCGGATCATTCCCCTGTAATCCTTTAATAAAGGAGACAGCCATTCGTCCGGTCAAATAAGGATCCTCTCCATAGGTTTCCTGCCCTCTCCCCCATCTGGGGTCACGATCAAGATTGATATTAGGTGACCAGAATGTAAGCCCGCAGACATATCCTTCCTCTGCATTCCTGATGCCGTTATGATGCATGGCTCTGGCTTCATCTGAAATTGCAGAAGCAACTTTGAACATCAATTCCGAATCAAATGAAGCTGCCATTCCAATTGCCTGAGGAAAAACCGTTGCGTATCCTTCCATATTAGCAACTCCATGCAGACATTCATTCATCCAATTATATGCAGGAATTCCCAATCTGTCAACTGCCTTTGCATCATGAAGAAGCTGAGATATTTTCTCTTCAAGTGTCATTCTGCTTACCAGGTCTTGAGCCCTTTCTTCAAAAGACAATTCAAGATTTTGGTAAACAGGTACTTTTTCCTGAGCTGTGGAAAACATGGGCATCAGTATTATCAAAGAAATTAGTTTAATTAATATTTTCATATCAATTCATCTCCCAGATTAATGTTTTGTTTTTTGGGAGCTCAATCTTCCACTCCCGGTCTTTGTGTTTCAGTTTAAAAACCGTACCCCGCTGTGCCTTAAATGTCGCCTCAACCGGCTGACACTTATCCCATTTAAAATCAACAGTTACGCCGCAACGGGTCCTTACTCCTTTTATCCCACCTTCCGGCCACTGTTCCGGAAGTGCAGGCAGCAGTTCTATTTCATCAGGTGAAGATTGAATTATCATTTCAGCTACAACTGCAGGAAGGCCACCGGAAATGTCCACATTGAAAATTTCACCGGGATTATGAAAAGAAGTAAAGGAATTTGACCAATACGAGTTGCAGAGCCAGTCTACACATTCGTATGCATGTTCAGTATCTTTAATGTGAGCAGCTGCCAGGCCCAGTTGTACCAGTCCAAAGGCCATCTCCCCACCGTTTCTGTCTCTTCTGTATTTCAGCCTGTTTTCAATTGCCTGCACTGCTGCTTTTTTTAATTCAGGATGCAGTTCAAAATCCGGATCAACTTCGTAAAACAGAGGATACAAATGGGATGCGTGACGGTGCATGTTGTTGTTTTTATATCCCGGATAGAGCCATTCCTTTAAATCACCTGTGTTATCAATTTCATAAGCAGGCAGATTAGTCAATATTTCTTTCCACTCTTTTTTGTATTTTGGCAAAATCCAGCCTTGTTTTACCAGAGTTAATAAATTTCTGAGCAACTGCTTAAGGGAAGAAACGTCCATTGTAGCATTGATCGTTACCGGGCTATTGTATCCCAGTGGAGCATTTTCAGGCGAATAAGAAGGAATGAACATATATTTGCCCTGCTGATCTTTTGTTAGAATTCCCTGATAGAATTTTACAGCTTCAAGCATAAACGGAATTGTTCTTGTTTTAAGAAACGTTGTATCATCTGTATATTGCCAGTACTCGTAAAAAAATTCAGCCGCCCATGCAGCACCTGCAAACCAGTACATGTGAGGATAATCAATCAGGTAATGGTATGTGCTTCCTGATGAACTTGACCTGGAAAGACAGAATATTCCATCAATCCCGTAAACATTTTTTGCATTTGCTTTAAAATCATTAAACATTGAGAACATGTAATTAATGTATGCATCCATTACTTCAATAAAATTAGTGTCAAACCCTGATGCAATTGCTGAAGGAACATTTCCATTGTGTGTAAAGTCTCCTGACCAGGCCGGACGCCATGTTCCGCCCCAGATTCCCTGAAGTGTAGGCGGTAATTCTCCGGTACTGCAAATCAATTCATATCTTGCGGCTTCGCAGAGTTTTTCAACGAGCATTCTACTCAACCTGCCATGGGAGGAAGAGTTGAGCAGTTCTACTGATGTCATGTTATTCTTTTTTCCCGGTCCGAGACTTAATTGAAATCTGTTGAACATTTCACTGTGAATTTTTACATGTTTTTTAAGAAGAGAGTCATAATTCGTAAAATTAAATCTATCTACTCCTGTTTTAGTTTTAACTGGCAGTTTATAAGATAATTTGATTTTTGATATCAGTGTCACTTTTTCTGCATTATGTACATAAATCCACCCATTCTCAGAATTAATACTTCCGTCTTTAACAAATACTTTTGACTCTACACAAAATCCTTTTAATGACCCTTTCCATTTCTTTTTGAAAACTGTAGTGTATTTCAAGAGCCCGTTGTCATCTGCCGTAGAAGAAATACTCTCAACCAACTTTCTCGCATCAAACTCTTCTTCAATGTCATTTTCCCGCTCAGATTCTATGGTTGGCAGTTGTGAAAGCCTGACTTTGATATTTACAGGAATATTATCAGGGCTATAAATTTGTAAAACTATAATACTGTCAGTACGTGAAACAAATATTCTTCTGTGGAACACTCCTTTTTGAGTTTTCCATGCAGTCACAGCTTCGCCAGCCTCATAATTAACTGCTCTTGCATAATTTATCACCGAATCTCTTAACAAAGGTTCTATATCAATTCTGCAGGCAGGAACAAGAGGGTCTGTCCAGATCAGTTTATTTATCCCGGCTTCTCTTCCCGCTTCGACTGCCAGTTCTGAAGCCTTCTCATCTTCTCCTTTCAGTACAAAATTGCGAATTTCAGGTAAATATTTCCCAATATCAGGAGCCTTAGTCGGCGGATATTCCGGCATGAACAATTTTTCGTGGCTCAAAATTATATGTTCTTTTTTCGGATTGCCAGGAACCAGAGCGCCGATTGTTCCGTTTCCCACAATCATTGATTCTTCCCATCTACCGGCTTGTTTGGAACTGACAAAACCATGCTCGGGATAATTAAATTTCAGTCTTTCAGCTAATTCCATCGCCGACCCGGATGATTGGGCAAATTGATTGCCATAAAAGATAAATGACAGTGTAATAAAAATAATTTTTAATTCCATTTTATTCTCCAATTCTTAAAAATTATATGGAATTAATTGACTATGGCTCTGACAGCAATATACGGCTTTCCTGGAAGAGGTATAATGCACTTTCCTCTGAATGTTCCGTCAAGCGGGTGAATAGTCATTCCCCAGGTATCTATTATATCCAATTTATACTCTTTATTATCGGGCAAAAAAATTACTCTTTCCGCAGGTTGTCTTCGCCCGAAATAAAACAAATAATACTTTTCGCCGATTCTGACCGCATTCCCGTCTTCTTCCATACAGGGGAAAGCTTCCAATCCCCCGGGTGGAGCATTTTCAATAATATTCTTCAAAAATGCTATTCTTTCAGGGCTTTTACCATGTAATTTACCGCCCTTGGCCCACCATAAAATATCATTTTTTTCCATGTATGTTTCACCATGAGTCGCATATGCGCCTTTTGTGTAAACATACCAAAATCTTTCAGTCATTTCCTCAGCGGTTAAATCTCCGTAACTGTATAATATATTCCCTTCATATTTCATCTCATCTATTATGATGGGTTTTTTAAACTTTTCAGCCCATCTGTCAATTTTTTGATAAAAGCCTCCCACTCCGCCGGCCTCCCAGGGATCTCCTTGAATGCTCAGATGCGTTACTGCGGGATTGGCATAATTATACCATTTTACACCGTTATGAATTGAGCATAAATGATTGTATGGATCCTCTTCCTTAAGGATTTTAAAGAAACGGTCCCAGTCCTCCGGCTGCTTTTCGCTCATAAAATCCCACTCATTTGCCAGAGACCACCAAATATTTTGGTATGCAGCTAAACGCGCAATTAAATAACGAAGATAAAAATCATCCTGCTCATCGCTCATCCGGTCAAACCCCCAGTGCCCTCCGTCGTATGGGTGAAATAGTATGAGATCACACTGGATTCCCATTTCATTTAACTGACTGATCCTTTTCTCCAGGTGACGAAAAAATTCACAATTAAACAACCAATAATCCCAATCTCTTGGAGGATTTCCCTGGTATGGATAAATCTCCGGCTCCGTTTTATTGAAGTCATACCATTTTGGGAATACACACATTCTAATTTTATTAAAAGGAGCGCTTTTAAGTGTTTTTAAGGTCTGCTCCTGAATGTTCACGGGTTGATGAATCCACGCATAGCATGTAGTACCAAAAGGATAAAACGGAGTTTGGTCATCAAATTTAAAATGATAGGTATTGGCAACCCTCACAATTCCATGGTTTTTACCTGTCGGAGCAGTACATTCAAATGCACCTTTCTGTCCGTCAATATCCCCATTGTTGCTTTTAACCGCGAATGTCCAATGACCCTCGAGATCCGGCAAGAATCTAATTTTGAATTTACCGTTGCCGTCATAAAATCCACTCACTTGTTTTATTTCTTTTTTGTGTCTGAAGGTCGCTCTGATTTTAACATCTTTAAAAGGATTGCCATCTGAGGGGCCCTCGAATGCTGCTTCAAATATTTTATATTTCTCAACAAATTGCTGGGAAAATATTTCCGAACTAAAAAGAACAATGAGTATGGTTGTGACATATAAAATTATTTTCATATGCAGGCCTCTTTTTATTCTAATTTTGACTAAATACTTACTTAGTTTATTTCAATGCTTACTGCCTTTGCTGATTCAAATTCTATCCAGATTACAAGAGTACTGGTGCCGTTGATGTCTCTAAAAATACCCTGTCTGAATTTTTTACCCACTGCTAATTTTTTGCCGTTAATTTTAGCAGAAGCCTTCTTATCATCATTCCAGCCTTTCACAACAAAGGATAAATTTTCTATCGGACTTTGACTGGAAGCATCAACAACAAAAGAAACAGGTTTTGATTCCAGGTTCAGCAGATATGCCCGTTGACCGGGTTCGTACCCTCCTCTGGCTCCTTTTAAATTTTTTAATTTAGCAAAGCTCATCCATGAACGTGCAAGTGGGACCAGATATTGCGGTTTCTGATTCATCATTCCTTCCATCATTATTTTTTCATAATAAGGAGCCGGGCCATCCAGCACTTCTTTATATGTTGAAGGGGAAACATGGCTTAAAGAACTATGGGCGGCTCTGTCGGGATAGCTGGCATATCTTCCGTCTGACGGCATTTGAGATACGGGCCAGTGATTCCATGTGGGAAAAACCGAGTAGGGCGTGATTTCGCCCCCGTAAACATTGGACCACTCAAAATCACCTATTGTAACTGGTTTATATTTTCCTGTGTAATTTACATACTGAATACATTGTTCTTTCGGCTTTTCTATATTATCAGGTGGTCCGTTTATCCAGTCATAAGTTTTTGAATCGCCCTTCAGGTTCAGCATTGTTAAAGCGCTCTTTGTATGAATAATCTGCTCAGGGTGCTGATCCGGACCAAAAATCGCCATTGATTCCTGCCATTCGTGATTACGTTCGCCGTCTGTCCAGAGATGCATTGTTTTTACAGCTATTCCATCAGGGTAAATGTAGTAATACCAGTCAGCCCAGTCGCACCATCCAGTTTCGTCATGATAATTTGCCATTACATGACGCACATCTACTAAAGGATACCGCCAATGTACAACTGTTCTTGCAGGTGTGTTTTCAATTATTCTGGCATGGTTAAAGTAAGATTCTTTATCAGACATCGGTTCCTGACAGCCTTTACCGCCAGTTTTATTCCATGTTTCATTGAACTCGTTGCTGTACCATTGCCCTTTTTCATTGACCATCATGGGAATGAACCCGACTCCCCGCCAAAAGACAAACTTTGTCGGCAACTCATCAAATTCCACAACAACATCGGGATATGCGCCAAATCGCCATAGATTATCCCAAACATCATAATATTTAAGGTGTTGATAATATGCTCCGAACTGATGCCTATTTTCTCCTTTTGGGAGGATTCTTTTATCCATTTCAACTTCAGTCAATTTTACCGGAGTCATATTTCCGGAATCAAACTCTTTTTTAATCTGTTTTCCGGACAAAGCCACATCGTAAATTTTCACTTCATCAAGCAATCCGTCTATAGAGTAAAAATCAGAAAATGTGTTCATTCGTACAGGGTGAGTCGGTCGGCGTTTTTTCCCCTGACCGATGCATATGTCCTTCTTGGATAATTCAATATTTGCTTTACCAATCTGCTTTTCACCAACAAGAGTGCCGTTAACAAACACACTCATCTTTCCGCTTTCTTTTGAATATGTTGCAGCGACAAAATACCATGTGCGCCGTTCAAGATGATAATCAGCAACAAACTCTTCCCACTTACCTGCAACACGAATTTTAAAAGTCGGCTTTCCATCGCCGTCAAGCCCGAAGAAATATCCTCTGTCGTCCTCTGGTTTCATAATAAATCCAAAATCTTTCATTTCATCTTCGTCTATATCTTCACGCCCATCTTCACCTGTTAATATTGCTTTCTGGCCTTTAGCGGATACCAGGACCTCCGGCACATCATCCACCTGTTGAATTATCGGAACGTAATTCCATGGATAAGCTCCTATTACCACCCATGCTGAGAAAGTCACTTCATCGGTTAATTTGGGGGCTTCTTCTGCAGGAAAAGTAATTTTGGAGAAATATCCGTCGAATTGAAGCGCTGTTCCGGAAACACCTTTTCTCCACAAACTTTTATTCCCTTCAATTTCAGATTTTTTTCGGGTTATGCTTTCGGTTGTTTGATTTCCTTTTGCTTCATCGAATTTCCAACAGGCTACAGGTTTAACGAAATCTTTCCCTACAATAGGATTACTACCCACTGGTTGCACTTTTATGGATTTTCCTGGCTTCAAGATTGTAACGTTCCTAATCCCGTTTGGAGTCAAAGTAAATTTTTGTGTTATTTTATTTAACGGATCATTCCACTCATCAATTCGCTTTGTACCTTTCCTGATAGTTCGTATAACACTGCCATCCGGCTTGATTAAAAAATTCTCTTCAACAAATTTGTACGGCGAAACTCCATGCTGGGGATTCGAGCGTGTGAAAACAGGCAAGTATCTCCAATTAATAACCACTTCCTCAGGAGTATTTTTTACAATTTTCACAAAGGAGTAAGCGTTCGTTCTGTCAGGCATTCTTTTAGTACCATCGCCTTTTCTTTTTATTATTTCATCAACATACCACCTACCGTTTTCGGTCTGGAAAAAAGGCAGGTAACTTGATCCGCGCCAAAAGACCAGGGCATTTTTATCTCTGCCCAGGTCAACAACTATATCAGTATAATCCCCGGTTCTGGAATATTTCTCAAATTTTTCTCCAGAATTAATTTTCGTATAAAAAGCACCAAATTCACCCAATTTAACATTAATATTTAAGGATTTTTCCTTCGGACCAGAACATCCGAATAAAAATATAAATAGTGTAATCAACATTCCGATAATCGCCTTTTTCATAATTCACCTCATTTTTTTGTTGTCTGTCTTATTGTTTTTTATTAATTATTTATTTAAATATTTCTATTGTAACAGGTTTTTCAGAATGATATTTTAACCAAACAACAAGTTTTCTACTACCGTCAACATCTCTTACTATTCCCTGCCTGAAGGTTTTTCCTGACAAAATCAATTTGCCATTCAATTTCAGGTCTGCTTTTTCTCCTCCCCATTTCTTAATTTCAAAGCATGGATTGAAAACAGGATTTTCCTCCGATGCATTGATAGAAAAATAGATTTCCGAGCCAGCACTCTCGAATAGAAAAGACCTCTGCTCTTTATTGTAACCAAAACTTTTCCCGCCTTTTACTTTTGAAATAGAAGGTGGAAAATTCCATGATTTCACAAGGGGGATTAATCTCTCCACAGGTTTATCAGTAAATCCGTACATTGCCATATTTCCGTGATCCACAGCATTATCCGCTGCACATAAAGCAGAATGAGTTACGCGGTCCGGAAACAGAGAACTCTTACCCTGACTTGTAATAAATGATACAGGCCAATGATTCCATGTCATAAAATGGCAATACATATGTTTCGGTACACGTCCCCATGGATTAATAAAAGTTCCATGCTGGAATGCTAAAAATACTTTGTATCTGGATTTCAAATTTATCAATTCAATATTTGCATCAGGCAACGGATTTTTCTGTGGAACTCCATTTGTCCAGTCCATTTTGGCTGTTTCACCTTTCATATTCGCCAAATGAACCGCTTCGAGATTCATTACATCATCAGGTGTCATTCCCGGCTGGGCAAGAAATTGAACGTCCTGCCATGAAATTTTTGTTGGGGGTCTTTCAACCCAGCTAAGGGATTTCTGCTCTACTTTTCTTATTCCAATCCCATCGGGAAATATCGTAATATATTCATCAACCCAGACACCCGCCGGCCCGAAATCAGGAGTAAAAGAATACAGCACGTCATTGGAATTGTACCGCCAGTGGACAACAACCCGTGCATTGGTATTTTCGATAAGCCGAACATGCGAATATCTTCCCTGTTTATCGGACATATGTTCGCTGAAACTGATTGCATCAACCAATTCAACACTTTGATCAATCATCCATAAATTTTTATCAGTCACCCAACCAGCACCATAGGAAGTACCCCTCCAGAATACAACACTAGTAGGAAGTTCATCAAACTTAACAATAATATCAGCATAATCGCTTGTGCGCCATGCGTCATCCCACATCTTACTGAATGTTAATTTTGTGTAATACGCTCCAAAATTATCTGCATACCCTGGATGTCCCGGTAAAATACGTTTTTCAAATAAAGTCTGATTACTATTACTATCTAAAACAATTCTATTATATTCGTCTTTTACTTTTTCAGGTGAAAGTGCTTCATTAAAATATTTCACTTCATCAATTAACCCCTGAAAGCCGGTAATGCAGGCATACTGGCCGTAAACATATTTTCCGCCAGGAGTTGCAATCAATTTATCTGAATTAATGCCGATTGAAACAGGAGCATTTGCCCTGACCAATGAAGACCAGCCTTTTACTTCCACTGTACTTTCAGCTTGAATTTCCCCGTTAACAAATAGTATAACTTTTTTTTCCTCATCATTAAAAGTTATTGCTAAATGATACCACTTTGAATTCTCAATTACATCTTTTGAAATCACTTCTCTCTTATCTCCTGCGTCATTAAAAATAAAACCAATATTCCCTCTTGCATTCACTCCCAGGTAATATCCAGCTTTCCCCCAGTTGGCCTGCTGAACTATAGGTACCCATCCAAATGGATGAACTTCCATATTTATCCATGCTTCAATTGTAAATTCCTCCCCAATGTTGGGAGCGTAACTCATTGGGAATTTCACTCCGGAGAAATATCCGTCAAATTGGAGTGACGTACCTGATACTCCCGGTTTCCAGTAAGTTTTATGCCCGAGAACAGGAACTGTAATATTTGACACTGACTCAGTAACTTTATCACCGCCTATTTCTGCTCCTTCATCAAAAGACCAATATGCTGCCACTTTTGCCATATTTCTGTTAACAGGATTCCCTATAACCGACTCTGTCAATATCTTTGCATGTGATTTTTGCGAACCAATTACTTTAATACCTCCATTTTCGAGGCGCAAATTGAATGCATAATCATATTTAAGAAAATTCCAATCATCGATTTTCTTTGTACCAATTTTAATCTCACGGCGAACTCTGCCGTCTGGGTAAAAAGTATAAAATTCATGAACAACATCAGTCATTCCGGTTTTTAAAATATTTGGATAATAGCGCCATTGTACTATAATTTTTTCCGGAGTATTCTTAATAATTCTCACATAAGTATGCCGGTTATACTTATCTGGCTTCAAACCGCTGCCGTCTCCTTTTCTTTTAACAACTTCTTTCACAAACCACTTACCTTTGACGTTTTCGAAATACGGCAGATAGCTACTCTCCCGGCTAAAAACGAATTGCCCCTTTTCTCCAAGGCAAATAACTACATCTGAATATTTTCCACTGATTTTATCCTCGGCTCCGAGACGAGTGTAATAGGAATAAAAATCCTGAGCGTAAGATGGCCGCCAGATTATGGAAAGGATTGATATTAAAAAGATTAATTTTCTCATAACTAATTGCCTAATTTATTTTTCAATTCGTATTTCCTTTTCAAAGTTTCAATTTGATTTATCTATGAATTGTTTTTTGAAAAATTGTGTTGCAAGTTCAATTGCTCTATCATTTCCTTCATAAAACCCGTGGTCTTCATCAGGAATCCACTTAATTTCCGCATATGCACCGCATTCTTTATATTTGTCATAAAAGTCCTGAGAATTTTGCGGATCAACTGTTTTATCTGCCGTACCATGAATTAATAAAATCGGAGCTGAATTAGAGGACACGTGTTCATAGGGAGAAATTAGTTTTATATCATCTATAGAAGCGGCAAGCTCTTTAACAATCCAATCGCTCTTTACCAGATTAAAAACAGGAGTAGCAATACCTACCACTGCCTGAACTGCACTGGAAACACCCTTGTTCCCTCCATTACCTTCCAGTTCAGGTACATCTGCTGTTGTTGCCAGCAGGGCAACCAGATGAGCTCCTGCAGATGCACCTATTGCACCTATTTTATTTGAATCAATATTGAATTTTTTTGCATTAGCTCTTACCCATCTGACTGCGGCTTTGGTGTCATAAACACAATCAATCACTTTAACTGCAGGCAGCATACGATAATCTATAGTTACTGCAGCAAATCCTTTTGATGCCAGGTATTTTGCAAATGGTTCAAACCATACTCTGCGGTTCACTCGCCAGCCTCCGCCATGCACACAAATTATACAAGGTACCGGTTTGTCAATGGGCTGTTCAGGCAGGAACAAATCCAGTTCCAGTTTCTTGTTGGGATATTCAGCAAATACCAGATTACAATGTTCAATTATATTATCAGCGGAATACTCAAATATGGGCTTGTTAGCATACAACTCATAACTTAGAATAGTAAGTACCTTTTGCCACTCTCTCTCACAGCCATCCTTTACAAGATAGTTTTTTTTGCAGAACTTAATAAATGGATCAATAAATTTCTCTGGATCTTCTTTGCATTGATTGATTTGTAAAAAGAATTTTCGGCGCTCTTTTAGATAATTATCATTAACATCAGAAATGCATTTTCTTTCAGTAGAAAAAAAACCAATGTAGGATTCTTCATTTTTAATTCTTTTATAAAATTTCTCATAAGAATCCTTTTTATTGCAAGCCTGGAACAAGAGAGGAATAAAAATAAATAGAAATAATGATTTAGAAATTTTTACTGACATTTGATCGCCTCCATATTGATCCTAATTTATAAATCTTTAATGATTTAATTGTAGTGGAGCCTCCCTTTGAATATACATTGAGCCCTCTTTTATTTCCAACAGGATATGCCCTGATTGGCATGTAAATTCTGCCGTCATTAGCAAATATTTCTATAGAAACACGGTCTATCAAAATACGAAGCCGTATCTTTCCGTTATCAGGATTTAGTTCTGCTTCTGATTCACCACAAGTCAGCAGTCTTTTATCAATGTTATAAACAACCGAAATCCCATTAATTACAAAACCAAATTCACCCCTTTTCGCACAAACAAATTCTGATTTAATATCAAAAATCGCACCTTTGATTCCGGATAGAAAATTTTCTCTTTTTTTCAGTTTAATGTTTGTCCATTCATATTTGTCATTATAAATAGTTTCGATTTCTTTTACTGGATATGCAAATAAACGCAGCCCCTCATCTGTAGTGTGCAGTGTTAATTCTACCGGGAAAAGCATAATCTGATTAAATGGCATACCTGGAGTCGGGATTACCCCCCAGGCAATTTGTATCCTGCGCCCGTCAGTTTCAGGAATATTATTGAATGTCTGTGAAGCATAAAAGCAATCACCGTAACTGTACTTTATTTCTTCTGTTTCAGGCTTGTATTCTTTTCCATTAAATGTGCCTAAATAATAATAACCGCTTCCTCCGTACAAAATCCATTTACAATTTTCTTTGTTGCCGTCAATGGGTAATGAAAATAATTCAGGGCAGTCAACAAGATGTTTGACTCCAAGCTGGCTTTTGTACTTCCAGGATTTCAAATCTCGTGAAGTAAAAAATGCCATTGCCCGTTCATCAAAATGCAGAACCATCACCCATCTATTATCCGGCTCATACCAGAAAACCTTTGGATCACGGTTTATGTATTCCATATTTTTTAAAACCGGATTCCTGTCAAATTTTTTAAATGTTCTGCCTCTGTCAATACTGTATGCAATTGATTGAGTAAACAGTTTCCCTTTTGACCACGGGTTTCTTCCTCCTGCTGAAGTATAAATTGCTACAACAGGTTTCTCTTCTCCTTTTTGAAACCCGGTTGTATTAAAGTGATCAACAACAGCAGACCCGGAATAAATAGTACCCAGAGAATCAGGGTAAACAGCATCCGGAAGTTCAGTCCAATGAACTAAATCATTACTTACAGCGTGCCCCCATGATTTATTGTAATCATTCCTGCTGTGATCCCACCCAAATGGATTATGCTGGTAAAACAGGTGATATTCACCATCATAATAAACAATCCCGTTCGGGTCATTAAGCCACCCACGCTTTGAAGAGAAATGAAACTGAGATCTGAGAGGTTCATTGTACAAATTATCTGAATCAATGATACCATTTTCCACAGTAACTTTATCCAGAACTCTTGGGTTACCAAAATACTGACGTGTACGGATCACCATCTTTTTCCCGAGCCATGGGCTGACATCAGTAAAGACCCAATAATCAATTTTGTCATTGGCAAGTGCTATGTCCATTGACCTGACAGGTTTGCCATCTACAAAAAGTTCAACAAAACATCTTACATTTCCTTCTTTTACAGGGAAATTAAGCACAGGTTTGGAAATACTAATCGAACGTTCAAGTTTAATACCTTCTGATGGAATGTTGCTTTGAACGAAGTGATCGACATTTAAATGTGCCCATTTCCTTTTATCATTATCAACAATTCGTATTCTCGCTGACTTACCCATAAATTCCTCTACGTTCCATGACTCCCAGAACATCGCATGGAATTCATGCGGTACTGACACTCTAACCACTTCTTCGTCCACGATTAATTGAACGGATAAATTACCCCATTGCTGTGATCCAGGAAGGAAAAAAACTTCATCTGAACCAAGCAGAAAATGTATATTTGTCCTTTTGATTTTGAATAAGGGTGATGTAAGAGTACCAACTGCAGTATCAACTTTACCTGCACTTGATGCATACCCTCTGCCCAGAACCCCTGGCACAAGTTCCCACATTTCTTCTTTAACAGGTTGTGTCCCGAAAGCATTTCCTTCAACTTTCCAGTTACCATAAGATGATCCTTCGAAATCCTCAATTACAACAGGATCAGAAATAATTTGTGAATATAAATTTGTAGCAAAAATATCAGCTAACAGAATCCCGAGCAGAAACATTTTTATTGTTTTTATAACCCTGTTATATAAAATATGTTTTGCCATTTTAAAACCCTCTTCGACACTTTATAAATTAGCATTAAAATTAATAAATCCTGTTCTGCTTAGAACCCTTAAGGTCATTAATTTTATTTATATTAAAATGTCTTTTTTCGCTGGAGTGCAGGTTGAAGAGCCTGCACTCCAGTTGTTTAACATAAATTAAATCCTAAAAATATTTCTTAACCAAATTGAATTGAATTATCAAATCTTTGGATGATGATAACGTTCAATCTTAAATACGTAAGCATACTCTCCTTGTTTCTCAGGAGTCTTAATCACCAGTCCCTGAGGTGTCATCACCCAGTCAAGCTCTTTCCCATCTCCCAGCATGGTTATGCGCTTTATCTCTTCCTGATAAAAACCGGGATAAGTGGCAGTGCTCTCTTCAATAAGTTTGAATTCCTTACCGTCGTATTGTCCCATCCATTTAAAACCTCCAACTGCCAGATAGACTTTATCTCCCACTTGGGAATACTTTCCATCTACACCATCACCTGCCTCTCCACCAGCAACTCTGAACTTGCCGTTTTTATAAAACTGGTATTTCATTATCTCAACTTTTTTACCTTCACCCTCCTTTAATTCCCATTTTGTACCGGCGAGAGGAACTGATTCTTCCTCGCGGGCCCACTCAGGCAGATCTTTGTTTTTAACTTGAACCGAGGGATCTCGAAGCGTATGGATAACAGCCTTTTCCCCCGGCCAATCAAGAAATGTAGCATATAGAACATCGCCCTTAACAGTAAAACGAATATCTTCAGGAGTATATACAACATTTGATTCATTAAAACCTGTATCTGTCGTTTTTCCAAGATTGGTCGGTCCTTCCGCTGCTACGAACCAGGGAGTTGTACCATAAATTGCTTCTCCGTTAGTCTTCAGCCATGCCCCCATCTTCAGCAGTACATTTTTTGCACCTTCCGGAATAGCGCCATCAGGCTTGGGACCGACATTGAGAAGCAGATAACCATTCTTACTAACCCTGTCAATCAGATTGTCAATCAGCCTTTCGGGAGTTTTAAAGGTCAGGTCAGTGGCATAACCCCATGCACCACGATCATCTACCGATGTATCAGTGATCCAGTCATTATAAGTAACATCCGGTTCCTGGCCCAATTCCAAATCACGGATACCTGCACCTGGTACTATATCATGCCCTTTATAACTTACAATCACATCCTTACCTTTATCCAGCGCATTATTATAATAGTAAGCAAGAAAATCTTTAATATAACCTTCCGGTATATTATCAAGGGCAAAGTCAAACCAGATAAAATCAGGACTGTAATTGTTAATCACTTCCAGGATCTTGCCGTACCATTCATCAATGAACGCCTGATTACGTTTTGCACCAGGCTTATGAGGCTGGCCATATAACCCGGAATTTTTGGGATCACCTGTATCGTACCGTTTATCCCAGACCGGAAAAAAGTCCCAATTTTCAGCATGGTGGAAGGCCGTGACATATTTCATCCCTCTTTTTTTAATTGCCTTCCCAAGTTCACCTACTATATCACGTTTTGGGCCCATTTTAGCTGCATTCCATTTGGAATATTTAGTATCCCACATTGCAAAACCATCATGATGTTCGGCAACTGGACCAGCAAATTTTGCTCCTGCCTTCTGGAACAATTCTGCCCATTCATCAGCATTAAATTTCTCAGCGGTGAACAGAGGAATCAAATCCTTATAGCCGAATTCAGGAGTAAGTTTACCAAAGGTTTTTTCAAAATGCCTGCGTGCTTCGCCTTGAGGGTCGAAATACATGGCAAATGAATACCAGGTAGTGTTTGTTCCGTGAGCATGAACTGAAAAAATTCCCCAGTGAGTATAAATACCAAACTTGCCGTCCTGCAGCCATTGAGGTGTTTGATGCCTTGTTAATGATTGCCAATTGGGCTGATATTTCTGTCCAAACACACTTACTGAAACAAATATTATAATAATACTAATTAACCAAAATCTTGATTTCACTTTCATTTTGTCCTCCACAATTCTTGAAATTGAATAGTTAAAATTGGTTATACATTTAGTCAAAAATCCTATTAAATAGTTAATAACCTCCTTTCTCTACATCTTATTTTTCTATATTAAAAAACATTTACCAAATTGATTTCATTTTCCAAATGCTAATTGTGTCAATATTTAGTTCATTCTCTCTTGAGAACAGTTCAAAATTTAAATTTTCTTTATCCGGATAGATCACCTTCGTAACACAAAACAATCCATTATTTACATATATCTCAATTACTGTTCTGTCAAAGAAAAATTGCACTGATTGTATCTTTTCATTTATTGAGGAATTTAAATCAACTTTCTCTTCGCCAAAAATGATCATACCAGGTGTTAAAAGTATTTCGAATGGTTTATCCTTCTCATCATTAAACCTTAATCCGATTTGGTCTGTACCTCCGTTTGCTATTCTCAAAATCATTTCAAATTGAGGACTGTTTATTTGAAGTTTTTTGGATGAGTTTTGAATTTTCACGTTTCTCTCTGTTAACTGTTCACCCCTTAATTTTCTTAGCTCAGGAACCGGTTTTTGAATAAGTCTTCCTTTCCCATCTATGGAAAGATCCCGTGGAAGAGAAATGGCACCCTGCCATCCCTGATTTTCTTTAAAACCGGGAATCCATCCAAACAAGATACGCCTTCCATTATTTTTTTGCAATGTGTTAGGGGCGTAAAAATTCCAGCTGGGAGTGTAATCAACAATTCCATGGTAGATCGGGGTGAATTTAACTTTTTCAGGATCAAAATAACCGGTATAGTAGCGGACATTGGAATGGGGAGAATAAACCAGGACATATTTATCTCCTATCTTAAAAAAGTTAGGACACTCCCAGTTTTCCTCTTCACCGCTGAACGGAATTCCCATAAATTTCCATTTTGTCAGTTCCGGATTCAGGGCTTTGTACAGCATAATTGAGCCTTTACCTCCGCGTGGATGACCTCCTGTCACCATGTAAACATGCCCGGCTTCTCTGAGTAAATAGGGATCACGCCAATCCTCGATAAACTGGCTGCCATGGTCATCCATAACAATAATTGGATTTGCAGGGTTTTTCTCCCAATTTTTCAAATCATCATCCAATGGCAGTGCTGCCCAATGCTCGGGTTTTTCATGTCCTATTGATGTATAAAATAAAATGGGTTTCCCGTTTCTCTTGAGAAATCCGCTGCCCGAAAAACAGTGTGCTTCCCCTTTTTCAACCGAAGGCCATAATGCAATGGGCATATGCTCCCAATGAACAAGATCTCTGCTTCTGGCGTGTCCCCAGTGCATCCAGCCCCATCTGTCCCCATATGGATTATGTTGATAAAACATGTGATAATACCCATTGTAAAATAACATACCGTTAGGATCGTTATTCCAATTTGCAGGCGGTTGAAAATGATATGCAGGCCTGTTTGGATCATTTTTAACCCGTTTTGCAGCCAGAGCCATACTTTTCTGCGCACGCTTGAGCAGAAATTCTTTTGTGTAAAACTTGTCAACCGGTTTGAATTGTCCTTCACAAACCAGATCATACAGTCTTAAATTATTTTTATACACTTCCATATGAATGAGCCCTTCAGGAGGGATATTTGTCTTGTTTGAATAGATTTCATTGCCATCAATTGCATAAATAAGCTTCCTATTTTTATATGAGACCGATAATTCAAACGGAACATCCGGTTTGATAAAATCAAAAATTAATCCCAGATTGACACTCTTTCCAATTGACGGCCCCTGAAGAAAAAGACCTTTCTCATCAGATTCATTAATTATAGAAAGAGTGTTATCTCCGATCGTAATCAAGATAGCACCTCTGGAATCATTGATACTCAATCTCATTTTTACAAATATCGCATTCCCGTAAATTGCATCTTCGGCCTTTAAAAATGAGCCCTCATCAGCACGGAGATAGCCATCATCAGTTGTTTCTATTTCACGCAATTCCATGCCTTCTGGAACGCCACCTTTGATAAGAGCAATTTTCTGCATTGCCGGCTTCTGGCATGAGATAACTATAAACATTATTAATAATCCATATAGCGACTTAGTTTTCATAGAGTCTCCCTAATAATTTATTTATTTTTAAACTAAATTCAATATTTTTATTCAATTCCTAATTTCTTCTGAATTTGTTCCAGGGACACTCCTTTGGTTTCCGGCATGATAAAAATGACCCAAACCAGCTGACCGACCATACAGATCGCATAAAATGCAAACGTATTTCCTCCTGATTTGGCTGCTATCATTGGAAAAGTCCATGAGATCAAAGCTGCCATAAACCAGTGTGTAAAACTGCCAAGAGCTTGCCCCCTTGCACGCACACGGTTCGGGAATATTTCACTGATAAAGACCCAGATAACCGCTCCCTGGCCAAAGGCATGAGAAGCAATAAAAACCAGGAGACTGATTAAAACCACCCAACTTCCAGTAACAGTGAAATCTGCCCTATACTTATAGAACGCCCATGCGGTCATGCTAAGGCTTAAAATGTAACCGATGGAACCAATCAGCATCAACTTTCTGCGGCCAAAATAATCAATAACGAACAGAGCCAACATCGTCAGTAGAAGATTCATACCACCAACAGCTACCGTCTGCAAAAGTGCAGATTCAGATCCTGCTCCTGCCATTTTAAATATGTGAGGAGCATAATACATCAAAGCGTTTATCCCTGATAGTTGGTTAAACATGGCAATAGCAACAGCCAGGAAAATTGGTTTACGGTATTTTCGTGTGAAAAATGGCTCCTTAAGACTGTGATGTTCCAGATCAAGGGAGGATTGTATCTCCCGAACTTCCTTTTCTATATTACCAGTACTTGTTCCGCATTGTTCAAGCACTGCTTTGGCCTCTTTAATACGTCCCTTAGCCACAAGCCATCTGGGGCTGTATGGATTTAGAAAAAGCAGAAGAAAAAATACAGCGGCTGGCAGGGATTCCACTCCAAACATCCAACGCCATTCAACAGCTCCCAGATTCATTTCTGTTATCAGATAATTAGAGAAAAAAGCCAGTAATATACCAAATACTATATTAAACTGCGTTACTGCGACAAGACGTCCCCTGACTTTTGCAGGTGAAATCTCAGCAATATACATAGGAGAAACAACAGAAGCTCCTCCCACACCAAGCCCTCCGAGAAAACGGAAGAGGAGAAATGATGTCCAGTTCCAAGCCAGGGCACTTCCCACAGCAGATATAAAATAAAATACTGCCAGCACAAAAAGGATATTCCTTCTTCCAAAACGATCTGCCGGTCTGCCCACAGCAATGGCCCCTATTATTGTTCCCATTAAAGCACTTGCAACAGTAAACCCGAGCCAGAAAGATGAAAGATTAAAAACTTGTCTCAGCCACTGTGTAGTACCGGATATCACAGCAGTATCAAATCCGAAAAGTAGTCCGCCTAATGCAGCAACAAGAGTAGCAGTTATAAGTTTAGGTTTCAATGTGTTTCCTCCGGATTAAAATATCGCACCATACTGTAATTTAATACTCTATATTTTCATATAGATTTCAAATAGTTTCTATTAAATAATATTTGACCTGCAGATATTATTTCATAAACAGACATTTCCTCATTTTAATGCTGTCCTCTGTCTGTAAACAGTACATGTAAACACCGCTTGCTAATTCAGATGCATCAAATATAGCATAATGTACACCGGCGCACTTTACACCATCAACTAACTTCTTTACTTCTTCACCCTTTTGATTATAAATATTCAGCGTGACATGCGTCTGCTTTGGAACTGTAAATTGAATTTTTGTCCTCGGGTTAAAGGGATTTGGATAATTCTGGTCGAGGCCAATTTTCCCGGGAGTTTTTTTACTTTCTTGGAGCTCAGTACTTCCAGACCGCTTAATTGAGACATAATCAACAGCCATCTTGGAATTTTCATCCCCGGAATTTCTGAAAGACACGCCTAATTTTTTTCCTATGGCATCAGGATAATCATCAGCATTAAAAGTAAGAGTAACAGGTGTCCAGATTGTGGGCCAGTTATTCACCCAATATAATCGACGAATACCCATAAAATCCATTTCCTGATCAGATTTTTTTCTAAAATCATATCCCATATAAGTTTTTCCATTCTCTTCCCATAAATGTGGATGTCCTGGCACAAGCTGTTCACCCTCATCACCTACAAGAATGGAATTTCCAAATTCGTTCCTTACTGAATCAAACTCCATCAAATTTAATCCATATTGATCATAGAACGGGCCATCAGGATTATCACCCCTCCCGAAACGTATAGTATAATTCTTACTCAAATTCCCGTATGAACCAAAAAAGTACCAATACCCGTTATGTTCATACAGAGCCGGGCCCTCCATCCACGCAGAGGAATATGCATCTCCGTTCCACCCCAGTCGTGTCTCAGGCCAAGTAGCGACAGCAGTGTAACTCTCTTTAGGCTGGTTATCAAATTCTGAATCATTCGGATGACTGATAAGCATGCCGTCTGCGGGATCTAATTCCGATACATAACAGATTCCACCGCCCCAGGTCATCCATAATCTGCCTGTCGCTTCATCATAGTAACAATGCGGATCTTCCACCCAGGGGAACTCTGTTTTTGAATGTGATAAAACAGTAACAGGGTCAGACCATGTGTAATTATATCCATCACTGCTTAATACTTTTATCATAGTTACTGAAGAATAAAAATCAGCAGAGTTATCCTTGTAGAGAGTTCCATAAATATATTTTTGATCTCCCGCAATTACAGGTCCTACTGCCCATCCCAGGCCCTCAATTGCTTCATAGTTACTGTTTTCGATTACTGTCCATTCATCAAGAATGGGATCTGCTGATATAGGCTGAATCATGTGCACATCAGCAAATTGATGCCGATATCCTTCATCAATCCAGACATTAGCACCATCATCATTAGGAGTTGTTTCAGGAGCTCCTTTTAGCTGACGGACATTAACATCTGTTGAAATCGTTACGATAGTCATATCATCGTAGAAAAATCGTGCTTCTACGGTTGTTTTTGATGCATTTCCTGACTGATTAATACTTCTTGCCCAGAGATTAAGAGTATATATCTCACCTGCCTTTATCGTATAATCTGTTTCCTGAAAAATATTGTCTCCGCTTCCATACTGATATGCATACCACTCTCCTTGTACAGGGCTGAAATATTCGTTCTTCCTTACACCGGAACTGACACTGGCTGAATTACTCCATCCATCTATTTGATCCCAGCTTCTGACAATTACTCCTGTTCCCGGTAATTCAAAACTGGGATTTACCAGTTGAATTTGCTGAGCCAGCAGGTCATTCAGATTTAAGGAGAGAGCAGCCCCAATGAATAAAGCAAATCTTAACATATTAGAGCAAATCATTAATTACCTCAACTCTATTAATTAATAAAAAACTTAATATTTGCTCATTAATCAAGTTTCTTTTTAAACCCATTTATCCCGAGATGAACTTCAAATCTATATCTCAAACGCACTCTCTTTAATATGCCAATCTTCCTCTTCTTCACTACAGTAAGCAAAATCTTCATCGGTAAGTGGAAATTTGACCGTTTTTGTCTGTCCTCTATTCATCCTAATGTACTTGAATTCACTTAATCTCTTTATATATTGAATTAGCGAAGATCAAACTCTTTCATGTAAAACTGGGCAACTTAACTCCTTTTGAATAAGCCTGTACTTATAATTTTGATGGGGTCTGAGCTGATACAGTGATAACAGTACAAAGGAGAGTTAAGTAAATAAAATTTAAACCTACTTTTCATTGTAGAGAGCTTTCAGTTGTGGACAATAATCATAAGAATACCTGTGAGGCCGAGTACCAAAACCATGCTCCGCATCAGATCCTGGAAATGGAGGCATGACATATTCCCAAACGATCTCCCCATCACGCTTCACCTCAAAAATTCTCCCCTTTGTAGATTCGCAGATAAAAGTATTGCCATTAGCCAATCTTTGTTGCGTACCCTGTATCTTACTAAAGAATTCTTTAGTATTCTGATAAAGCCAGACTGGGCTCTTCGTTACAGGATTTATCTCAAGAATGATGGTCATTTCATCACGAAGGGCAGTTCCGTTACACTCGCGAGTTTTGGGACCGGTCCCATTATCAAAAATCAGAATATTCCCCGCCCCCGGCAAACCTTTTTTAATCATATAGGGCTCATGAGGGTGTGCAAGTCCCCCCATGTATTCTCCTTCATAAGACCATACAATTTCTTTAGTCTCCCTGTCGATGATGTAAATTACATCGAGATGTCTTGGACAAATAATGACATTCCCTGGTTTGAATTCGGCATGTCCTGAATCATACCAGTGGTTCTGCGGAAGCACTCGGACAGTATTAGTATGTGTCCAATCCAGCACTTTTCCTTTTTCTTCCCGGATTATAGGAGAAACATTTAGATCCAAATGTTTATGCAGGTGCCATTCCCAAACTGCCTCCCCCTCTTTATTGACTTCTAAAACACAATCCCCTATAATTTTCCGGGTTATTTTATGAGGATCTTTTAAGAGTTTCTTATATTCCATCGGTACTTCATCATGATATAGAAAAATTGTATTGCCGTTTTCCAGCCTTTGCAGGTCATGATGTATCATGCCGATCGTGGGATATGTATCACCGAAATACGGTCCGCCGGGAACTTCACATTCCCATACACGTTTTCCATCCCAGTCATATTCAGTGGTCTTGTATAACTCTCCTGTGACAGGGTCACCAATGATCAGTATGTTCCCGTTTGGCAACAGTGTGGCCCGCTCCGTACCGAAGTTCCACTTGTGTACCACCTTGCCGTTCATGTCGATAATCAGGATCATGCCATCTTCATACGGTACAAGTGTGTAGCCATTCCAGCACTGATCAGGTTTGTAAATACTGATACCCGTCTGAATTCCCTCAGAAAACCGTTTTTCATTTTCCTGTTCGAAGGATAATACCGGCAGCAGAAAAACAAATAAGTGGATTAGAATAATTCGGATAATTGCTTTCATTTTTATTGTTTCCATTTTCATTGTTTAAATTAATGAATATTGTTACTAATTTCCGACTAATTCCAGTTGATTTCCAATCGTTCACTATATCATTTTTAATGTTTTAAATACCATATCAGTATATTCCCAAATACTGGAATAAACTCCCCACAGATTATGATCGAAACTTTATTCTTCATTTTCCTTCCATTCACATTAACCGGATAAATCTTATTCTTCCACAATTTCATAGGTATGTTCAACCGGTTGATTCAACCTGTATATTTCATCCTCAATAGTTTTGGCTTTTTTATGTAAAACCGGAAGTTTAGAATTGAATTGCATGAGAAATAGTTTCAAATCCACTGAACCAAAATACTTGATTAATTCCTTTCTGGTCTCTTCTTTCTCATTCGCATCATCAAAATCATCAGGTGCATTATTAAATTTCCAGATAACTTTCCGCGCCTCCCACAGATCCCGCATTGGTCTGACAGCCTCATCATTCCGTTTTTTATTCAATATTGCAATCTTTAGAGCTTGCTGGTACTGAGGAGTCAAACTATTTTCCTGCAGTCCAACACCTTGAGATAATTGAAGATAAGAATAAGTTCCGACAGTTTTTTTATCAATTTTCAAAATATATTTTCCTGGTTTTAATCCTGTTACCCTGATAATTTCTCTGCTCATCTTATGGCCGGCATCCGTTAATTTATATCCCTGAACCGCCTCCTCAGGCACAACCCAGGGTAATTTTTCAGATGTAAAGCAAAATCGAATTTGATTGTCGCTAAGCTTTTCCAACTTTCCATTTACCGTATCCAGAACCTTCCAATTTTCATTGTACATAGCAAGATGAATTGTCGAAACAATCTGGTCAGCTTCGACATCCCTGAGGAATGCAAGAGCCATAACCATTTGACCGTCAGGGCCAGGGTGTACAGAGTCCTCAATCAATGTGAATTTGGGATTCTCTTTACGATTTTGACGAGTGATCCGGTTTAACGGTTCGTACATATTCACAAATCCCAGGCCGCGTTTATTCGCCGTTTGTAAAACCCAGGCACCAAAGAATGCCATTGTAGCATTGTAATGAATGGTATCTGCTGTTTCTGATTCTATCCAGTTGTTGCCCATTAAAGCAGGACGCAGATCGTACATCGTGGGAGTTATGAGAATGGGAATCGTTCCCAGCGTGTCGAGTTTATCCAGTAGCAGAGACATATCTTTTTTATAGGTATTAAATATTTCATGATTAAAGCTTTGATATTTGCCGTCGTTCATACCTATAAGCACAGATGTATATTTTGGGTGAAACAGAACAACATCTTCATCAAACCGGCGGAGAACATCCGCTGCCAAATCTCCGCTTACACCGGCATTATGAAATACTATCCGTTTGCCTGGATAACGTGTATAGAAATAATCTTCAATATATTGTGTATACAAACATTGATGTGTGATACTGTTTCCTATGAAAACAACAGTATCCCCATCTTCCAGAATCATGCTGGATGATGTCTTTTTAAAATCACCAGCGAAAATTGAAAACGACAATAACAAACTCAACAAAATTAATATTATACGCGTTTTCATATTCAATCCTATATTTAGCTTGAATTCAATGCACCTCTATTTTACTGAAAATCGGTAAATTGTTTTCTGTGTGTAAGTTTCACCGGGCCTAAGAATAACAGAAGGGAAATCCGCATGATTTGGAGAATCAGGGAAATGATCTGCTTCAAGAACTACTGCTGAGCGATATGAGTAAATCTTTCCTTTTTTACCCTTAATTGTTCCGTCAAGGAAATTACCGGAATAAAACTGCATACCCGGTTCTGTTGTAAGTACTTCCA
>JAGGVB010000224.1 GCA_021158245.1 bacterium
GATTAAAATGGACGGCGAAAGCCGTCCAAAGCATAAATAAGCGATTTAGAATAAAACATTCGTTTGCGTCCCATGCTGCAAAGTGTTATACGGCTCATAAACCAATATTGTATCACTTATAATGGCCGCCAATAGCAAAGATATAAATGGATTGGTTATCAAATTTATAAATTAAACGATCTTTTTGTGACAAGCGTCTAGACCCAAAACCAGATAAATTATATTTTAAAGGTTCAGGCTTACCTAATCCTTGAGATGGATCTTCACGTTGCATTTCCTGTAATATTTTACATAAATTTTTATGAAGAACTTTATCTTTATTCCTTAATTTCTCATATTCTTTCCAGGTATTACCTTCAAAAACTATTGATCTCATCTAATTCCTTTTCTGAAGGAATATACCCCTCACTTTTATTATGTGTTTTTAATGATTCGGAAATCTGTTTCATTAAAAATGAGTTCTGAAGTACATACAGCGTCTCTTGCTCCCTTTCCCAGTCTTCAGCACTTATCACAATAAAATCTCTACCTTTCCTTCTGGTAATTTTTACGGGTTCATGTTCATCAATAGCTTGATCAACAAAACTTTTTAAATTTGACCTAAATTTATTGACTGACAATTCAATCATAATTCTTTCCTTTACCTGTTATTCAATTTCGTTCCATAAAATGCACCGAATTATCGTACATTTGTCAATAGTATTTTTTGAAAAACTTTACAATTTAGCCATACAACATTAACATAATTAGCCAACCCGGATTAGCGCGACTTTTGGCACAAAAGGCGTGACAAACGGATTGGCCCAATTCATGCATGGGTTAACACCAAGTCTTTACGCTATGCAAGAAAATCATTTATCGATAATGCTATTGCAGGCACTTCCTTTAGAATTTTCTTATCACTTGTAATCAGGTGAACACCCAGTTCTTTTGCGAGTGCAACAAATTCACAATCATAAGCAGATAAATTTGTTTTGGTCAACATTTCTAAAACTTCTGATGATATAACATGATATTCGGAGCTCAACATCAATGATTCCGCTTCACCCATTAAATAATTGGCCTGAGAAAGATCAATATATTCTTTTCGCAGGTAAAGCGATAATACACTACGAAATTCACTTCTCCACAAAATGGGAGATACCCAGTTTGAGTCCTTTAGCAAAACTTGTTTAACCGCTTCTGTCTTCTCTCCTTTGATAAATAAATATGAAATAATATTCGTGTCAACAACAATCATGATCTACCCTCTTGTTTTACATTTTGGATTAGATCATCTGTCAATAATGGCATCTCAATATTATTGTGAAAAGTTTCTATTCTTCGGATTAAGGAATTAACATCAAGCTTCGCACTTTTTAAAGAGCGGTCAAGTCTATTTATGATCTCGTTGTTAATGCTTCTTCTATTATCATGTGCGGTAGTTTTGATTTTATCATATAAATCATCAGGTATATTTTTAACTGTAATGTTACGCATTATAGCCTCCTATTATTTTTTTCGAACCCGCGGATGAAACCAATACGGAACCATAACGGAAGCTAATAAATATTTTTACTCAAATCAAGGAATTTTTTCTATTCTCTGAAATTTTAGAAGGTGTTAACGCAAAAATCACTGGTTGCAGGGGTTTCAGGGGTTTCCAGAAATCTTGTTCGTGATAATAAAGTTTGTAAAACCAATACTTTTCAAAGCGGCTCAGCTCCCTGCAATCCAGTGCATCGTCATGTTCTCTCACTTTTTATACACATCTTTTCTATGTTTAATTCTCAAAATTAAGACAGAATCATCAATGATTACATAAACGATACGATAGTCTCCAATTCTGTATTTTCTCAAACCAGCAAACTGCCCTTTCAATTCAGGTAATTTTTCAGCTTGTTTTGAAAGTTCCGAAGTAATTTTTTTTAAAATCAGATCCGCCTCAGAATGATCTATTTTTTTTAAGTCTTTTGCTACCGACTTTTTAAAAGTTATTTTATAGACCAATTTCTTCTCTCATTGCTTCAATAGATATTATAGGATCAGAAGTATCACGAAGTCTATCAATGCTTACTTGTAAGTCTGCTTGATTCTGTAAATATTCTTCAAGGGCTTTTTGTACAAGAAAAGATTTAGACCTCTCAGTGGTTCTAGCGATACTGCTAAGTTCTTTTGCAAGGCTATCTGGTAATCTTACCGAAAGTGCTGTGCTCATGTTTCATCTCCCTCAATGTATTCTATTGTAATACAATGTAATTAAATTCAAAGTAATTGTCAATATAGAATAAGGTGGTCCCCATTGGTTGGACAGCCAACAAGGGTTTTTAAGGTGGAAGGTTGCTCCGCTTGCGGGGTGACGACCGGGAGTAATTTTTATATGTTATCCTAAAATAGAGTTTTTGTTTTCTAATGTCAATTATTTTATTAACCATGTTTTTCTCCGGGTGTTTGGTTGCCCAAGCTTTGATGAGGGCGTTCCCAGTTGTAGAAGTGAAAGTACCGGTTCAGCCCTTTCCACAATGAAAGACCGTCCTCGTATGTATGAAGATAGATATCTTCATATTTAAGGGTACGCCAAAATCGTTCTATGAAAATATTGTCGAAGACGCGGCCCCTGCCATCCATGCTGATGCGTATGTCTTTTGACTCAAGGATGCTTGTGAAATTGCGACTTGTGAACTGAACACCTTGGTCTGTGTTGAATATTTCCGGGTGGGCGTATGCCAAGGCCTCCATCAGGGCTTCAATACAGAAATAGGTATCTAAGCTATTTGACAGCCTCCAGGAGATGACATAGCGGCTAAACCAGTCAATAATGGCGACCAAGTAGAGAAAGCCGTTTGCCATGGGGACATAGGTAATGTCTGTACTCCAAACCTGATTGGGGGCTGTAATCTCATATCCTTTAAGCAGATATGGGTATATCACGTGCTCTTTTGAGCCTGCGCTGAGTCTTGGTTTGGGATAAATCGCTTCAAACCCCATCAGCCTGTACAGCCGTCTGATCCTTTTGATGTTGACATGATGATGATGCCAAAGAACAATCTGGTGCATTCTGCGAACCCCATAGAAAGGGGTCTTCAGATACTGTTCGTCCATCAGGCGCATGATTTCGAGGTTCTCCGGGCTTTCTGAACAGGGTTCGTAATAATAGCCTGATCGACTGATACCGAGTAATTCACACTGCCTTTTGATGCTTATTTGGTTGTGTGATGACTCTACAAGCCTGCGCGACTGGTCAGGTGTAAACACTGTGCTTTTTTTTTAACCAGTCAATCTCGACTTTGAGCTGACCTATTTGGCGATATAATTCAGATTCAAGGTTCTGATGTTCTTTCTCTTTTTTTACTCTTGAAGACGAAAACAGACTCTCCATCTCTGTGATCGCTTGTTTCTTCCACTGGCCGATTTGGTTGGGATGAACACCAAATTTTGATGAAAGTCCACTCAGTGTCTGTTGTTCCTTCAGGGCTTCTATCGTTACTTTTGCTTTAAAATTGGCGCTGAATCTTTTTCTCTTTGTCATGACTGCTCCTTCTTTTTTGAACTATAAGTTAATCATTTTCCACCTTAACTACCTGTCCAAAAATTGGGGAGTACTATAGGCCATTATAAGTGATACAATATTGGTTTATGAGCCGTATAACACTTTGCAGCATGGGACGCAAACGAATGTTTTATTCTAAATCGCTTATTTATGCTTTGGACGGCTTTCGCCGTCCATTTTAATC
>JAGGVB010000225.1 GCA_021158245.1 bacterium
AACAGATGACAAACCATTTATTCAGGTAAAATTGAATAAGGATAAATTACGTATAATTGAATATACTAATAGTATACATTACCCGCAAGGGCTTTTTCAAATAATTTTATCATATTGGATTTATACATTGACTCATAAATAAAGTAACTTTAGAGGAATTGAACTTTTTCATAAATTAATCGTTGCCTCAAAATAGATGTAACCGTAAAGACGGGAGATTTTAGAATGAGTACATCGACTAAATATGAAATTTTAGAAGCAATAAGGATACGGTACAAGGATTCAGCAAGGAAAATAAAAACGCAACTATTGAATGAGTTTTGTTCGCTATGCGGATATAACAGAAAATATGCGATTAGATTATTAAAATCATCAATCATTGTTCGTCAGCGTTTAAATCAGCGGCCCTTTAAGTATTTCTGTTAATTACGATCCGGATTCCAGCTTATCAAGAGTTTTCTGAAGCTGCTTCTTCATATCTTCATTATCAGTACTCTCAATCAGGCTCTTAAGATATATCCTTGCCTCATTTTTTCTGCCGAGATTCTTTGACAGCCCGGTATAGAGACTTTCAACATATTCGGGACAGTCCTTAATTTTTATGGCATCGCTCAAGTATTTATATGTACTTTGTCTGTCTCCTTTATACATCCAGTACAGCCATCCGAGATAAAAAGGGAACTCCCATCTGTCCGGATTGGATATAATACCTTTCCTAAGCAATGCTTCTGCCTTATCCTCTTCCCCTGTGTCAAGAAGCACATACACACCGCCGAATATATAGGGAAATATAAAATGAGGGTCAAGATCTGCAACTCTGTCAAGCAACGGATATATAAATCTGACCAGCCCTCTGCTTGACTGCTTATAAAGAATGTGTTTAAGTGCGATTCTGATGCTGTCTTTCCCTGAAATTTTATTCTCTTTTCTTACAGATGCTATTTCTGCATTTAGAGTACCTTTTTGCTTTGCATAAACAAAGTAGGGATTATCATCATCTATTACTCTTCTTCCGTAATAGAGTACACTCCTGATCCAGAGTACATCGCCCAATACACTCCTGTAACCCATACTTACAGCTTTTAGAGTGACACCCCTTGGTAAAAATACCGGCTGAGTATCTACAAAATGGATTGCATTATCCCTGTCAATTGTGACCTGTAAATAATGAACAAAAAATGCCAAAAACAAAGGAACAAAAACCAGCCAGATTTTATTTATTTTTTTCATCTTACCCCCCTTTTATTTCAAATCTCTCTTTTGAAAAATAAGAGCTGTGATAAAATGAACCAGCAAAATGTAACACATACCGTATGCAAAAGCCATAATAAATCTGCCCGAATAATTGCTTATATGTTCAACAGCAGCCATTTTAAGATTAAGTTTTTCCAAATCAGGAACAATGAAATAAACAGCCCTGTAAAGCCAGTGCATACCTTTATCAGGGTACACTTCCACATAATCGCGGAGGAATGAAGATAAATGTCCTACAACAAACACAACTAATGTAAATATTGCAGAAAGAGTAGGAGAAGTAAAAGACGAAAAGAAAAGTGCAAATGATACAATCAAAAGGATTTCAATATAGATTAAAATTATAGCGGGAATAAGATTCAAGTCAATAGATGACTCCATAATATAATCCGTAATAAAAAGAGCTGCTGCCATTAATACCACATTAAGTAAAAGGGTAAGTGACAAACCTAAAAATTTACCTGTCACAATATTCCATCTGTGTATGGGCTTTGAAGCAATTACGTATATTGTGCGTCTTTCCAGTTCCTGAACCACTAATCTTATTCCAATAAATATTGCAATTAAAAGCCCGAATACTGACATTGCTCCAAGGCCGAAATCCTTAATAACTTTTACCTGATTTCCCATTGACCAGTCACCAATAGCAAGCCCGAGGAAAATCATACCTATTGCAAATACCAGTATATTCACAAGGACACGATTCCTGATCGTTTCCCTGAAAGTATTCAAAGAGACTGCACCGATTGCCATATCTACCTCCCTATCTCATCCAGAAAAAATGCCTCGAGTGTACGCGAACCGGGAACAACTGAAATCAGGGTACCTTTCCACTCATCAATTCTGTTTAAGAATTCATTAATCTCTTTGTGCTCTACTGTCACACGAACCCTGCCGGAGCTTAATATCTGATGCTCAGCAGGAAGAGTTATATCATTAATTGTGCCTGCAGGTAAACGGAATGATATTTCCACTTCTGACGACTGCAGGGAGAGGAGTTCATCCAGAGATCCGGAACTGACCATTCTGCCTCTGTTTAAAACTCCCACCTGATCTGCAATCATTTCAGCATCGGAAAGAATGTGTGAGCTGAAAAATATGGTTTTGCCTTGATTTTTAAGATCAAGAATTGTGTCTCTGAAATCTTTTCTTCCAACAGGGTCAAGATTTGCCATCGGCTCGTCAAGAATCAGAAGTTCAGGGTCATTTATCAAAGCTTGAGCCAGCCCAAGGCGCTGTACCATTCCTCTTGAATAGTTACGCACCAAAGTATCTCCTGATGCTGCAAGGCCTGTTAACTGCAATAATTCATCAATCTTTTTATGCCTGTCAGACGGAGGTATCTTGAAAATCCTTCCGATGTAATCTAAAAATTCTTTTCCTGTAAGATACCCGTAAATGCCCGGCTGCTCGGGGAGATAGCCGATTTTTCGCATTGCTTCAGGATCTCTGTTTTCTCTGTCAAGAAGCCATATATTCCCGCTTGTAGGAAACAGCAGCCTTGTCAGCAGTTTGATTGTCGTTGTTTTGCCGGCACCGTTAGGCCCGATAAATGCAAAAACCTGGCCTTGAGATACGCTTAATTCCAAACCCTGAAGAGCAGTCACATCTTTCTGTCCGAGTTCTCCCTTGAACACCTTTGTAAGATTTTCTGTCCTGATTGCATATTGAGTGTCCATTAGTCAAACCTCCCAAAAATTTACAAAAATCATGAAGATACCAGCTTTTCAATCTCTTTTACTGCTCCCACACCATCTTTTGCATAACCGTCCGCCCCTATCTCCCTGGCATATCTTTTGGTAACAACAGCTCCGCCTACAACAACCCTGGCTTTGGACCCGGCATCTCTTAATGTTTTTATCACCTTTGGCATCTCTACCATTGTTGTAGTCATAAGAGCGGAAAGCCCCACTATATCTGCATTATTTTTTATTGCTGCATAAGCTATGTCAGCAGCTTGTACGTTCTTGCCGAGATCAATAACCTCAAATCCATGATTTTTCAAAAACAGTGCAACTATATTTTTACCTATGTCGTGAACATCCCCTGAAACAGTTGTGATCACTACTCTGCCCTTTATTTCACTCTTTTCTTTGCCAAAATGCGGTTCCAAAACCTTAAAAGCTCTCTGCATAGTCTCTGCGGAAAGAATCATCTGCGGCAGATAGATATCTTTCCTGTCATACATGTCTCCCACCTCTTTTATTGCAGGAATTAATATCTCATTGTTGATTGCAAGAGGATCCGTGCCTTTTTCAAGAGCTTGTTCTACCAGGGGCATAATTTCGTCTCTGTTTCCGTCAAGAATTGCACGAAAAATTAGATTATCATTATTCTCTGTGTTTTGTTTCGGCTTCTTTGTACCTTTGGATTTTTTAGCTTTAAAACCCGCAATAAAATTTTTCGAATCCCTGTCCCTTACAGTAAGCACAGACGCTGCACTCACTGTCTGCATCATGCGTTCATCACCGGGGTTCATAATAGCTGCATCTAATCCATAGGCCATTGCCATTGCAAGAAACGTGGAATTTATCAGGCTCCGCTGAGGCAGGCCGAAAGATATATTTGAAACTCCGAGAACATTCTGGAGGCCCAGCTCATTTTTTACCATCATCATTGCAAAAAGGGTCTGCTCAGCACGTTTCTGCTGAGCTGACACAGTAAGAGTAAGTGTGTCACAAATCAGATCATTCCTGTCTATCCCAAGGGAGTCAGCTCTTGCTATAATCTTTTTAAGTACGCTTATCCTCTCTTCTGCTGTTTTTGGTATCCCCTTTTCATCAACTGCAAGGCATAATACGGCAGCTCCGAACTTCTTTGCAAGTGGCAAAACTGCATTAAGGCTCTCTTCACCTCCGTTTACAGAATTGATAAGGGGTTTGCCGCTGCAGTGTAAAAGAGCTGCTTCAACTGCTTCAGGATTACTTGTATCAATTACAAGCGGTACTGGAGCAACATTCTCAATTGCAGGTATTGTTATTGACATTGCAGCAGCCTCATCAATCCCCGGTACTCCAAGATTCACATCAATAAGATGAGCTCCCTGTTTAACCTGAAGTTTTGCTTCCTGCTGTATAATCCCAACTTTGCCCTGTCTAATGCTCTCTGCAAGCTCATCACGGTTTGTCGGATTTATTCTCTCTCCTATTACTGCAAAGGGCTCTCCGGTACCGATATGAACAGTATTTGTTCTGCTGCAAAGGCGCAACCCATGAATTACAGGCCTGAATACCGATTTTTTATTTTTCACTGCAGCAGCGATCTTTTTTGTATATTCTGGAGTGCTTCCGCAGCATGAACCTACAATTGAAGCACCAATCTCGACAAACTTCTCTCCGAATTGTGCCATCTCATCAGCTGAAACAGTGTAGGTTGTTTTTCCTTTATTTAAAATCGGAATACCTGCATTCGCTTCCACAAAAATCGGCTTATTAGTAGACACTGCATATCTGCCTACAACTTCAAGCATGGGTTCAGGGCCTGTTGAACAGTTAACTCCCACAGCATCAACTCCAAGTGAAGTCAGTACTGTGGCCGCTGTTTCAGGATCTGTGCCTGTGAAAGTTTTAAATCCCTCCTCATAAGTCATTGAAGCAAGCAGGGGCAGGCCAGGGCCAGCCTCTTTTGCTGCCATTACAGCAATTTTAATCTCTTTTAAGTCTGCAAATGTTTCAAGGAGAAACAGGTCTACACCACCCTGGGCCAGGGCTTTTGCCTGCTCGTAAAATGCATCAAAGGCTTCGTCAAAGGAGAGCTCGCCGAGAGGTTCAATAAGTTTTCCGCTTGGGCCCATTACACCTGCAACCAGTGCAGAACCTGCAACCTTTCGTGCAAGATCCGCCCCTGCAATATTTACATCTTTTGCCCTCGGCCCGAATCCGAAAGCATCAAGTTTTATTCTGCTTGCACCGAACGTATTAGTAGAAATAATATCCGTACCTGCATCTCTGTACTGCACATGGACATGAGTAACTACTTCCGGCTGCAGAATATTTGCCATATCCATGCAGCTTCCGCTCGCAAGATGCGGCTGAAGCATTGTTCCCATTGCACCGTCAAGAATAACTACTCTCTGTTTCAGAATATCAAATAATCTACTGCTCTTTTTCATCTATTTAACAACCCCGACTTTTCAATTAATCTTGGTGTAATACTTTCCCACATCAAAGGCATAAGGTGAATCCCTCTTATGCCGGGGATCTCTCGTATTTGATTTATTAAATCAGATGCAAGATTTATACCCTCTTCTCTGGGATCTTCCGCTTGCGCCATTCTCTCGATAACTGACGGATGGATTCTCATTCCAGGCACCTGTGATTTCATATATTCCAATGCTTTGACAGATTTCACAGGCATGACTCCTGCAAGTATTGCTGTTTTCCTGCTCAATCCAAGCTGGTTAACCCTGTCCATCCATTTTATAAACATCTCAATATCAAAAACAGGCTGGGTCTGGATAAAATGCACACCTGCTTTTATCTTTTTCTGCAGTCTTATTATTCTCATCTCAAAAGGCGGAGCAAAAGGATTTGCCGCACCTCCTATAAGAAATTCCGGAGGAGTTTTCATTGTTTCTCCTGAAAGGAAAACACCTCTGTTCAGTTCTGTAACAGAAGCAATAAGCTGAATGGAATCCATATCATAAACCGGCCTCGCTTCAGGCTGGTTCCCGCTTGTGGGATAATCCCCTGTTAAACACAGGACATTTTCAATACCAAGGCCGAAAGCCCCAAGCAGGTCACTCTGAATTGCAATCCTGTTCCTGTCACGGCAAGTCATCTGAATCACAGGTTCTACATTCTCTTCCAATAATATCTTTGCAGCGGCAATAGAAGAAAAACGCACAATTGCAGTCTGGTTATCCGTAATATTTACAGCATCAACAAGGCCTTTAAAATATGCAGCTTTTTTTCTTATAACATTGCCATTTGCACTTTGAGGAGGCCCAAGTTCTGCTGTTACAATAAATTTTTCCGATTCAATCAGTTGACGAAGATTCATTTTCTTTCTTCATAAAAAGTATTGGAGGATCTATTCTTCCTGTAAAAACATTCAGCCATGCTGATGTCTTTTCAAGTTTCCAGTTATGCATTTTTTCTATTCTATAAAGAAAACTTACCCTGTGGAGCAGTACAGATCTTTTATAAATTCTGTACCATACGCATTTTCTCTCAGGATAAACTTCACAATGGCCGTTCTCGCGTGTGCCTCCGCACGGGCCGTTTCTAAGCCTCTTCGGGCATTTTTGGCTGCAGATAAGTGCAGTATGGCTCAAAATACATTCACCGCATCTCTGACACTTGAAAACAGGTATTTTAAAAATGTTTTCTGCAAAAAGCATAACAGAGGAAAGAATTCTCTCAAATAGTTTTCTTTCTCTCTTTTCCCGTGTTATTAAATTGTTGTCCATAACTCTCTTTCCATGATTATAAATAAAATAAAAAACAAGATGATAATAGCAAGGATTTTTATAAAGTTTTTGATAAAAAATGGTCTGATTATTGCAAATCTATGATTACTGTATTTTAAGGGAAAAAATCATTAAATTATGCAATATATTTTGCAAAATGCAGAAGCAATTTGCAATGGAGCCCGGAAATGAAACGTTATAGCATATCTTTTAAAAATGAAAAAGGATTTACTCTTACCGAAATTATTGTTGTTCTGATAATAGTAAGCATACTTGCAACTGCGGCATTGAGCCGTTTTATTGATATGTCTAAAGCAGCAAACAGGGCTGCATGCAAAGTGAACCAGCTCAGCCTTCAAACCGCACAGACTCTGCTGAATGCTAAATCGCTTATTGAGAACGGAGAATCACACTATGCTTCTGATCTTAATGAGCTGAAACCGTTTTTGCGAAAAAATCTTCTTCCGTCATGCCCGTCCGGAGGCAGTTATGTAATAGGGGCAAATGGTTCAATCTTCTGCACAATACCTGATCATAACAGAGAATAAAGATTGTACTACTTTTATTTCCTCCTGACTACAACTACGGTTATATCATCTGCCTGCACATCACCCTGTTCATAATCCTTAACACTGCTGACGATTTCATTAAGAAGCTGAGTACCGTTTTTATCACTGCTTTTGAAAATTATTGATTTGAGCTTTTCTTCCCCGAATTCTTCTCCTAGCTCATCCATCGCTTCAGTAACGCCATCTGTGTACAGTACGAATTTATCACCGGGATTAAAAGATACTGTTTCCTGTTTATAAAGTACATTTTCCATCATTCCAAGCACAATACCGCCTGTTGTCAGCTCTGTTATCTCACCTGATTTTGAAATCTTATAGGGAGGGTTGTGCCCTGCATTACAGAAAGTTATTGTATTATTTTCAGTATTTATTAATCCGTAAAAAAATGTAATAAATTTATCAAGCGCAGTATTTTTAAATATCAGGTTATTTATCCTGCCTGCTATTTCCGACACATCTCCTGTCCCCTCAACAGCAAGTACATTAAGGCTTGCCTGTAAATTCGCCATTAAAAGTGCTGCGCCTGCGCCTTTACCTGAGACATCTGCAATTGCAACTCCCCAGATATTATCGGTAATTCGGATAACATCATAGTAATCTCCGCCGACCTCTCTGCTTGGAATATTAATTGCCGCAAATTCGCAGAAAATATCATCCGGAAGTTCTGCAGGAAGAAGCCCCTGCTGCATGCTTCTTGCAAGTTTAAGCTCCTCTTCCATGCGCTGCTTCTCAAGAGCTTCTGTAAACAGGCGGACATTCTCAAGAGAGGCTGCAGCCTGATTTCCAAGAATTTTCAGGAACTCTATGTCATTATCGCTGAACTCTGAATTATTAATTTTAGAGCCGAGAGCAATGGCACCGACTGTTTTCCCCTGAAGCATCATTGGCACGAGAAGAGTAAACCCTAATTCTTTTAACACATTCCTGTCCTTTACTGATGACAGGAAAAGAGGGTCTGAAATAACGGGAATTATTACCGAACCAAGTCTATCGCATGAAGTACCCTTTGCCGTAACAAGGCTGAATTTATCAGTATTCCGGAAAAAGATGGCACATTTGTTTACCATAAGTTCGCCCATGATTGCAAACGACACAATACTGCCTGTCTTTTCCTGATCCAATGTAGTATTAATTTCCTGGCTTATATCAAAAATAGTATTAAGCTGCTGAACTCTGCGGTCAAGATTTCTGTTTACTTTTCTCAGCTCCTCAACATTTAATCCGTTTGCAACAGCAGTGGCAGCTATATTGGAAAGGGAACTGAGAAACTCTATTTCCCTGTCAATAAATTTCTTATTCCCGATTTTACTGCCGTATCCGACTATTCCGATAATTCCCTGGCTTGTATTAAGAGGAAATACAATACTCAATCCGAATTCTCTGAAGAATTCCGCCCACTCTTCACTGTTTTTTACTTCATTAATAATTTTCACATCTTCAGGCGGATAAGTAATTGCAATGCATTTACCCTTAAGATTACGGTTCATCCCTTTCAGTTCTTCTACAATGTATTCATTCTGCCCGCTCTTTTTTATAAGCACTATTCCCTTTGTTATAAGGAGATGCCCCATCGGGATTCTGAGAATATTTTCCAGGATTGATCTGATGCTTAAGGAGGAAGTCAGGGAACGGCTTATTTCGAATAATGCAGAAAGTTCAAGAAGCTTTTCGTCAGCAGCACTCTGCTGATCTTCTCCGGTTTCTTTTTCAATTACCATGGGCTACTTATCTTTCTTTAAAAAATATTTTACCATTGTTACTTCATTACTGCCGTCAGGTTTTGATACATAATCCACTTCATCCATAAGAGTTTTCATAAGATATATACCAAGCCCGCCTACACGCAGCTCAGCAATGTAATTTTCCATATCAGGAAGTTCCACATCATTGATGTTAAACCTTTTACCTTTGTCAGTGATCACAACTGCTAATTTCTGGTAATCAATTTTTACAGCAACGTCAATATTTTGATTCTTATCATTCTTGTAAGCATGTTCAATAACATTTGTGCATGCTTCATCAACTGCAAGTTCAATTTTACTCACATCATCATCATCAAAGCCCACTCTTCTTGCAACTCCGGTAACAAAATTTCTTATCAGTTCAAGATTATCCGTCTGGCTGGGAATTTTCAATTTATAATCCGATTTAGTCTTCATATTTCCGCTCCTGTTAGCCATGAGCCTGTTCTTCATCTGAAAATTTACCGATTGCCTCTTCTTCTTTATCAAGGATTTCATACAGTACAGGAAAACCGAGAAGATCAAAAACCCTGAAAACCTTTTCAGTTGCTTCTGCAAGTTTGATATCTCCACCTTTTGCTCTCACATCCTCGATAAAACCCATAAATACTCCCAGGCCTGCACTGCTTATATAGTCAAGTTCCCCAAGGCTGATTACTATGCGGATGCGTTCCTCGTCTATGAGCTCTGTAATTGCCTGTTCAAGATCAGGCGCAGTATGGGCATCAAGGTAACCGTTCAGGGCTATCACAGATACTGTGCCGACATCTCTTCTGATTAATGAAAATTCATTCATTAGATACTCTCCTAAATATTCTCTCCCTCATTACCTGCGTTAACTAATAACTTTAAGGATCACAGCTGTTAAATCATCATGTCGCTGTACACCTGAAGTAAATTCATTCAGTCTCTCTCTGATCATTTTCAAAGCATCATCCGATGCTGATTCAGATGCTTCTTTTACCAGATCAACGAGCGCTTTCTCACCGAACTCCTCTCCTCTGCTGTTTCTCGCTTCAGTTATACCGTCTGTATAGATAAATACTACATCATTTTCTTTAAGTTTTATTTCTCTCTCTTCCAATGTTTTTTTAAAAGCATCTCCGCATGTAAGGCCTAACCCAAGTCCTGCACTCTGTACCATCTCCGCTTTGCTGTTGCGGACCAGAATAACAGGCGGGTGGCCGGCCCTCGCAAACCGGATAACTCTTTTTGAGGGTATGAACACACAGTAGGCCATTGTGGCAAACATTGCTCTTTCAAAATAATTTTTTACAAACCCATTTGCCTGAAGTAATATTTCCGAAGGCGATGCAAGGTGCTGTGAAAGCGCAAGAAGTACACCTTTCAATTCTGCCATGTAAAAAGCGGCAGATGCACCTTTTCCTGAAACGTCTCCTACAAGAATATCTATACGGTCATCATTAACCTCTATAAAATCATAAAGATCCCCGCCGATCTCATTGGCAGTAATGCAGAATCCATCAATATCAGCAGTATCTGTCAAGGGTTTTGAATGCGGCAGAAGCCTCATCTGAGCTTCATGCGCTACACGCAGTTCCTCCTTGTAAATCTGCTGATCAATGGTTATCTGTATTAGATTTGCATTCTCAACAGCAAGCGCTACCTGAAACGCAAACGCCTCAAACAGGCTTCGGCTCTCCTCCATAAATCCGTAATGGCCTGATTTGATTCCGTATATAACTCCAATGTTTTTATCCTTATGTGCAAGGCGTGCCGCTATTAATGAACCGGCCCTTTTCTTCCAATATCCGGGGAACTTATTGGTCAGCCTGTTTCTGGAACATACATTTACAAGTAAAGTTGTACTGTTTTGGAATAGTTCGCTGCGAATTGCTTCCATACTTTTTTCGATTAACTTAATTTTATCTTCATTGACTCCATACGAGCTTAAAACCGAAAATTTTTCACCATCATATAATTCAATCCATGTACTGTCAGCCCCTGTAATCTGTGCCGCCAATTTTACAGCAGTGATTCCAAGCTTATCTTTTTCAAATACCGAACTTACTGCAGCGCTAAGTTCCTGAAATGACCTGAGCTCCCGAATACGCCTGTCCATAATTCCTGCTGAAGGCAGAAGAAAGAGTATCCCCATAATTGACATAGACGAATATATTAATAAAACTAAAGCTGCCGAATGGATAAATATTCCAGCCACTACACTGTAATCTATTACATTTTGTGCGGAATAACTCAAACGGCCGGAGATTGAACCGACAATTAAAAACAGAACAAGAGTGATAAGTTTTTCCTTCTTATTAAGATAATGTATCCACTTAACACGGAATCCGTTAATAATTGCCATTGAGACTATGAGTGCAATAAAAATATCGTTTGCCCCGAACATACTGCTGTTAAAAAAATCCATGGAATCAGCAAAATCACTTCCGCCTGCTATAGAGCTTAAATGCCCGTAACCGGACGAAAAACGGACTGCGATTCTAAGGCCGATTACAAACAGCATGATATTAAAATTTCTCAGAGTATGTTTGGACTGCTGTATAAAAACCATCCCTCTCAGTGTTTTAAGTATGAATCCGCATATTATAAATGAGATTAAAATAAAAGAGATATAAAGGGCAGAAATATGGGCATCAAGTTCTGCATTTGAATTATCTTCAAACAGGAACGAAGGTGTTGTAATATTAATTAGAATCCAGAGGATAATTATTCCGGCGCCAAGAAGCAATATTCTTTTTATAATACTAAAATTGGGAAACCATGATCGTCCCATACCGGAGAAGACAAGCATAACAAGCGATATCTGGAACAGAAAAATTTCATTAGCTGACAGAGGAAGAGATAAAGCCTGTGCCATAATTGCTGCAACCGCTGTTATAATAACAATGATTACTGTAATTATCAAATACTTTCTAATCTGTGATTTCTCTTTCTTCAAGTACTTCCCCCCTGAATTTTAACTGCAACTGCAGTCATATCATCATGCTGTTCCATACTCTTTGAAAAAAGATCAATCTCTGCCCTGATTTTATCCAATAATTCTTTTGCAGATTTTTTTTCACTGGAACGGATTATTCTTTTAATCCGCTCATCTCCGAACTCTTCTCCTGAGAGGTTTACAGCTTCATTCAAACCGTCAGTATAGAAAAAAAATATGTCGCCTCTGTTCATCGGGATTACAACGTTTTCAATTGTTTTGCTAAATACATCCCCTTTTTCAAAGCCGAGAGCAATCCCGGGTGTTTTGAGCCCTTTTGTACTGCCGTCTTCGGATCTGAAAAATATCATTGGATTGTGCCCTGCTCTGGCCAAAATAAGTGTTGAATTAGTAAAATCAAAAATTGAATAAATCATACTAATAAAAACACCACGTTTGACATTCTTGTAAAAAAGTTCATTTATATTTATCAGAACATCTTTGGGAGACATATCAAATCTTGCCTGTGAAAGAAGAAATCCTTTTGTAAGTGTCATGTAAAAAGAGGCGGAAATCCCTTTTCCCGACACATCTCCGATCGCAACTCCGAGTTTATCGGGCGCAAGAGATATGAAATCATAATAATCGCCTCCGGTCTCCATTGCAGGAATACAGAAACTGGCAATATCAGCATTTTTATTGGAAGGACAGCTCTGAGGAAGAAAACTCAGCTGCACGCCTCTTGCTATTTCCAGTTCTCTGTGCTGCCTCTCTCTCTCATAAATCCTCTGCAGATAGTCAGGCACAAATTCTTTTAATTCCAGAGGGCCGGCAGTTTTATTCTTCGTAATTAATGCAATGATCAGCAGCCCTGCAATAATTGATAATAGAATTATCCCCTGTGTCTGAATATGAGGATTTGAACTTACTACTCCGGCATATCCGTAAAAAATAACAGAAAGAGTAAATCCGGCAACAATCAGGCTTATAACCTCATATTTTAACATAACCCGGATAAAAAACAGGACTACTATTGCTGTCATTAAAAATTTAATCCATTCCGGAGACATTTGTGAATAAGGGAATGTTAAGGTTGCTGAAAAAAATGCAATAATAATATACCCTATTACAGGCCATTTAAAATATTTTTTTATCAGAGGAAGCCCTGCAAAACATACTACAGTTACAAAAAACAGAAGGTTCAATACTCCGTGCAGGCCGTAAAGCCATGGAATATTATGAGAATAAAACAATGAAATATGAGGGATAAAAGATATCACTGCAAATTTTCCGGTTACAAGCAGATATTCGGAAAGAGCAATAAATCCGGATATAATAAAACCTGCTGAAACTCCCTGAACTATAGACTTACTTACGTCCGAAGAGAAAATTCTGCGCCTTATAGTATCCATTACAACAAGCTTTTCAGGCCAGACCTCTCTATACAAAGATTCGCCGAGAGAGAAAAATACCCACATCGCACCTCCAATAAACAGGGAGGTTATTAAATATCCTATAATGCTGACAATTGAGAAAACAGAACCTGACTGGACGTAAAGTGTTGTAAAAAAATCAATGGCCCATAATAAAACAACTATGACTGCCGGGACAAGCCCCACTTTTAAATCAATAAAATCGGACCGCAAACGCTTTATTATTAAAATCAGGGCAATAATACCCAACAGGGCATAAATCACATTAATTTTAAGGATAGAACTCTGTTTTGATGAATAACCAGGAGGATAAGAATAATGTTTATTAAAACCTGTTACTCTGCCGTTTGAAATAGTGAGTGTAAAAACGACTTTCTCCCCTGCAATATTTTTTTGCCTAATCCATTTAAATTTTGAGAAAATACTATCTCTGCGCTCGAATGATTCTCTGCCGTCAAATTTCCACTGGGGAAAATCATCTGCAAGAATTTTATTGGCTATCTTTTCTGCATATTCATAACTTTCGCCACTATCCTTTTTTTCTTTTCCCGTCCAAAACCCGGCAGCCCCTTTGGCAGTAAAACTTACGGGACGGCCCTGCAGATCAAGATGAAGAGTTACCTGATAGGTGCCTGTGCTGTCAGGATTCCGGGCCGAAACCTGGATTGAATTATCATGGCTGCTCTGCCTGCTTGTTCTATTTTTAAAAGAATCCCAATCCAACACCCACCAGAACATATTTAATGAATCGGATGCTGCCATGCTGTTAGCTTTTTCAATACCATAGATATTTTGCAGATACCTGTACTGATCATCATCCTGATCCATAAAAACTGTTATTCTTTTTTTCGGCAGATCGTAGCCGAGATACTTAATCATGCCTTCTGCTTTTTCTAAAATCTGCGCTCTGTCAAATCTCAAATTTACTTTTGATTCAGGATACAATCTGGGAAATATCCATGTAAATACAGCAATACTTAAAACAGCAGCAGAAAACAGCATATAATCACGGACAGCAAATCTTTTCATAAACATTCCTGTAAAATTCCTTCCCCTGACAATTAATCCGGCATTATTGTTTTACGCATAAACAGTCAGATTGTTTAATATTAAAAGCAGATATCGCCAAACTGCCGATTATCTTCTCATTCTGCTGATAAAGACCATGGGCCTGAAAAAAAAATCATCTCATTGATAACATTCCCGCTGCCGGAAAGATAAAAAACGACAAGAACACATATCGTGTTTGTAATAAAAGGCAGCCGGAACATTTTAAATAAATTATTGGACAACGTCGGACTCCCTCTTTAATAGTTGAATTTATATTAAAATATTATACTAATATTCACTTAACATGCTTAATCTTAAAACCGTAAATCCTTTCTTTATCTGTTCCTGCTATAATTACATCTCCGGCAATCTGCAGGTCGGTTTTAACCCTTCCGTTAACAGAGGCAGTTGTGAGAATTTTCCCTGTGCTTGTTTCCACGACAACAATTTTTTTTGTCAGAGTTCCCGAAAATAAGAGCCCCTGTGTAAGCAACGGTGCGTTACCCGGAACACCTGGAATTTTAACCGACCAGTTCTCTGATCCGTCGGAAATCTTTAATGAATAAAGGGTTGAACGTGTAGTGCCGAAGAATACTGAATATCTGTCAGCCGCAGGCCCTTTAAATATTGCGCCAGGAACAGATTTCTGCCATACTACTTCTCCTGAAAAATCAGAAAGGCAGAATAATCTCCCCTGATTCGTACCGGCAAATATCCGCTGCCTGCTAAAAGCAGGAGGAGAAAAAATACTCCCGTATAATTTTCTAAGCCATATAATATTTCCTTCTCCGATACTCAGGCAATAGACAGTTCCGTCATTTGTTGCCGCATAAACCTTAAGCCCGTACTTAATACTAATTCCTTCAATTCTGCTCCTGAGCTTCCGCTTCCATATTATTTTACCGTCTCTTGTATCAATAAAATAAATCCAGCCTGCTTCAGTACCTGCAGCTACAAAATGTGATTCAACAGCAAGCCCGGCCGACACTGCGCCTATGTTTTGTTTCCACAGCATATTTCCGCGTACTGCATTGAAAGCACGTAATGTCTCTTTTCCCTTTTTTAACCCTGTAACAATTATACTGTCTGAAATTGCAATAACAACATCATTGCCTTTTGCTACCATTCTGTTTCGTATACACTTCCCTGTTCCGGGGTTGAGTGTAACAACTCTTCCGAATTTAGTGGAAAAGAGAATTAATCCTTTATAAGAATGGAAGTTTCCCGAAGGCGCTCCCAGAGACTTATAATACCATATTTTTGTAAGCCTGCCGCCCGGTACTTTTGCCTGGTGCAGCATCAAATCAGAATCAAAAGAGATTGTATTTATTCCCTTCTCTGTATTATATGGCACAAAGCTCTTCTGGCAGGAAATAAAAAGCAGAAAAAGCCCGAACAGAATTATAATTTTTTCTTTTAACATAAGATTCCATAGAATTAGTTTTTATTTGAAGGAAGTATAATATGATTACCTTCGTTTCTCCACCTGGGTTTTACAACAACTGTATCCAATGTTGTTACAAATCTCTCTGAAGGCTCATACGGAAAAGGAGATCCAAAGGTATAAGTACTATTTTTATCACTGTCCCTGAAAACAAAAAATTTATATTTCCCGGGCATAACATTTAAGAACCTGAAATCGCCCGGTTCATCAATTGAAGTACTATATTCTCTTTCGGGAGTATTAATCTTTCTTGCACAGATAAATATTTTTCCTTCGGCATTCTGCTCAGGATCAATAATTTTGCCTGAAATCTCACCGAGAGTATCTGTGTTGACTGTTGTAAACGATATGGTAGTATCAGCAATAAAATTCCCATAAATATCTTTTACAGGCGGACCTGATATTTCGATTAAATATATTTTATTACTGCTAAGGGATTTTAAAGGTTTAAATATTGCCTCACAGCTTGACAGCCATTCAAGAGTTCCATGTACTGTGTGGCCAAGTGTATCGCACAGCACAATACTGTTTTGTGCGCCGCTTGTATCAACCGGCTCGCTGAATCCTGTAAAAATATTTGTTGAGATATTTACGTCTTTTTCTCCCGGCTGAGGTACTGTAATTGAAATTTCGGGAGATATAGTATCCGGTCCGGAACTCCCTGAAAATACAGCCGAAGAGAAAGCCGTGTCTATATTATTACCGAAATCATCAAAAATATCAGATATTTGTACATTGTACTTAACTTTCTCCTGCTTATCTGTTTCAGCGTACAGCACCTGCTTCTGATTTCTGCACTGCCATAAAAACCGGATACTAAGAGAGTCATTATCTCTGTTTTCCGGTGTAATGAGGATTCTTCCTGATGAATAATCTACCGGCTCGCTGAACTGGAAAACAACTCTTGTGCTGTTTACTGCTTTTGCTCTGACAAGCTCAGGGCCTGCAGTATCTGCATAAGCCATCTTGATTAAAATGTCTCTGCATATTGAGAGGGAATCCCGTGTAATCACAGCATCTTTAAAAGATACACCTATCTCATCCTCCACCGGCTGATACAACTTATCCGCTGCACGATCTTTTACAGCGAACACTCTGTACTTTCCGGGAGAGATATGATTGAATTTGAATGATCCGCCTGCTGAGCACTGTACAATATAATCAGGAGATACAAGAGAGGGGTCAGGATCTCTGACCTTAATCTGATATGCCCACACATCCACACCTTTTTGCTGCCCGACGTCCGCAACACGCCCGTGTATTTCACCATTGTCAAGAACAGGCCCTGTTGAAAATGCAAGTGTAAATGAAGAATCCATCTTATTTGATCTGTAGTCGGAAATTCCGGTTCCGAATGTAATGACGTATGTACGGTTGAGATCAAGAGGATTTTTAAATTTTACAGCTATCTTCCTGCCTCTGAAATGTAAACGTACATTATCACCCTGAAAAGGTGTAATAAAAATGGCATCTTTTGCAGAGGATGGATTAATACCTTCACTGAAGATGACTTCAACATCAGTTAAAGTATCAACATTTAAAGCGCCTGGAGTGGGTGTTGCCTGCACAACAAACGGAGGTGTTTTATCAACAGGCCCGCCTGGAGGCCTTGCCTGTTTTGCACAACTTGTGATGATTAAAATTAACAGAAGAGAAAGAATACTATTTATCTTCACACATAGCCTCTTTATTGCAGGATTACCGGATTTTGATTATTTATAAATTTACTACAATGGATTGAAAAATGCAAAAAATATATGGGGCAGATTAAGGAAAGGAAAACATTGGAATTCATGTTCTTTAGATGCTGAAATAAATTCAGCATATTAAAAATAGAGTTTGGTGTAATCCAAGTAATAGTCACTCTGACGAAAAAACATATCAAAAAATCTCGTTTCCTGTACCTATTGAGCATGTATTGTAAAAAAACTAATTCTCGGATGAACCTTTTTTAAAAATCTTAAATATAATATATTTATAAATAATAGTCACCAGGAGCACTACAATGGTAAATGGTTTTAAAATAAACTCCTGGCCGCCCAAGATAATAGAAATGCCCAGCATAACAAATAATAAACCAGAGACAAGATGCTTATAAATGTTTTTGCTCTTAATAAATTTACTGCTATCTATTATGGCATGCAACAATACAGCCACTAAGAGTACATACCTTATATTAAATATTAAATATATAAACAATAAAGTCAAAAGAACAACTTTTTCAATAACTATATTCTTTTTATCCATGGTTTATACCTTTAAATTTATTTACCTATAACTTTTGTAACGTTTCTTCAAACTCTTTAATTTGTAATGGATTTAATTGTAATGTTAATCTCCGAAAATAGTTCTCGCTAATTATTATTATACAACCATCCTCCCCAAAAATATGATTTTTATCAATGTAAAATGGAAAGCTTAGATTGTTCGCTTTTACAAAACCCATTAATTTCAACTGTTCGATTTTTACATCGGTAGAAGTTATTTTTTCATTATTATCAATTAAATAAACTCCAATAATTGTAAATTTAGATTTATACTTTTCAATCTTTTTACATATATCCAAAAACTGATCTAAACATAAAGGACAGAGTAACGTTGTTTTTTCAAGGCATATTAGAACAATTGCTTTTTTGCTGTTACTGTGCTCCTGGACAGCTCCCAACTGGTTAAAATTTAAAATTAAAAACAATAACATCAATGAATATAATAAAATACGCTTCATATAATTTATTTCCTTTTAATCAATATTCATATATACTATTTTATATTTTTTTAGACATGTACTTTGATATGCTCTTGTATATAAAAAATTATCTTTGTCAATATATATTATATGTGTGGGATAATCCAATGTTAAAGTTGTCAACATATTTCCACTTGATGAAAACACATAAACATCTTTGCTTTTATTCTTTGATATATCTCCACCAAGCACAAAAACATTATTTTTTGAATCTAAAGCAATAGATTTATAATAAGTTTCTGTAGGTACCATAAAATTCCGTATTTTTTTCTTTTTCGACTTTTTCCCTCCAAAATATTTTCTTTCCCATATTTTGTCACCTTTAGCATTACATTTTAAAATTTTATCCTGCCAGAGAAATGCCAAGTATATATCGCCTTTGTCATCAACTTCGAAATCACTGGATGAAAAATTTATCAACCCGCCATCATCTTTTTGGGAATAATTGAAATTGATTTCATTAATTTTGGTTCCCATACTATCGATTATTGTTAAACCTGTTTTTACAACACTGTTGTTAAATATTATTTTATTATTATTAATAACTTCTAAATCATTAATAGGGTATTTGAGCCTAATAAATCTGATAAAGTTTAATTTTTTGTCAAAAACTGATATTCCAGCATTATAAATATCCAAAATATAAAGTCTGTTTTGATAATTATAAATATTAACCGGCTGTATAAATTCTCCGGGACCATGACCTTTGCACCCTGTTCTTTTAATTAATTTACCATTCACATCAAATTTCTTTATTGAATAGTCCATCATATCTGTTATATAAATATATCCGGAATCATCAGTGCAAACACCCGCCCATTGATATATAGTTTCTTCATCAGGACCGCCTATTGATAAAACTTCTTTAAGAGATATTGTTTTATCTGTTTGTGCATACAATTGAACTATGAACGAAAGCAGTATGGTATAAAACATTATTAAAAATCTTTTAAGCATAATACTTTACTCCTTATCTTATTAACTAATAAAGAATTTATTAATGGGAAAGGGATTTTTTACTTATATTTATTCACAATATTTTACACAAAAAAGGTAACCGCTAACACAATAACAAAGCGCCTCTCCGATTGAACTACAAATCGTATATTTTATCATACAATTTTCATATGCATTCGCACAATCAACCTTCACGTTAGCATTTATAGTAGTAGGCAAAAACACAAGCAATACTATTAAAATAATCATCAGCGATATCAAATATCCTTTAATTCTCCTAAAATAATTCATATTGAACTCCATTTTTATTGATTTTATAAAAATTCTTTACAAAAAGCATACCCGACTCCACAAAATGCCGTGTATGCTAATCCTGCATAGAGTCCACCGAAAGCTCCTGTTATGCCAGCATCTATCATACATTTTTCTAAAGCTTTTTCACAATTAACTGGTTTTTCAGCTTTAATGGTGCCAGGTATAAGTATCAGCAGAAGCAAAGAAAGAATTAACAAAATGGTGATCTGCTTTTTAATCCTTATAAAATATTCCATACTATGACCTCCTGATTTTAGTCATTTAAATTTTCTGCAGAAAGATATCAACAATGTCATTTCAAGCAAAGGCTTATATAGTTAAAATAATATCCATTTTTTAAGAACATTTAATTGCTTTGTAGCTCAATAAGCATCATGCTTATAACAATGACACTTTCTCTTCATTTTGCAGACTTAAATATTAATTCCCCTTCCCCATTTATGTTTTCAATTTTATCACCTATTATGCAATTTACATATTTCATGTAAATCTTTCATGATAGGCCCTAATCACTTCCTCATTATTTATTCTTCACCTTCATATTTTGAAGTTTACAGAACAAAAATCCCTTTGTCAATAACGTTTTTTTGGTTTTACTTACGTTTTTTTGCCATATTTCTATATTCACTGGGCGAAACCACCATAATCCGATGAAAGCACTCATTGAAACGACTTTGGTTCGAATAGCCCACCAATCTCGCAATCTCTTTTAAACTTAGCCCGGGATTCTTCATTAAATTAGCAGAATGTTTAATTTTCAAATGTGCAATTAACTGCTTCGGCCTAATTGGGCAGCATCTTTTAAAGTATTTTGATAAAGTCCATTCTGAAATCCCCATTAAATCAGAGACTTCTTTCACACTTGTCAATCGGAGGTACATTTTTTCAATAATCTTTACCACTTTCAAAACTTGGGGTGAACACTGATTCAAATCAATTCCGATTTCAGCTAAGGACACTCTTGAATTTTTCATACAGACTGCAATCTGAATTATTTCTGTTAATTTCTGCATATCAGTAACAGAAACAACAAAATCAATACCGCCTTCACCGCACAATTGAGCGATATTCAAATTATGATCATTTACAAG
>JAGGVB010000226.1 GCA_021158245.1 bacterium
CAGAAAAATATCTTGATTACAGATACAGAGGGAATTTTAAAAGCAGATTATTGGAATTTGTCCAGGCTAAGGCATGGGAAGGCCCTGATTATGAAGTAATAGGCGATGAGGGGCCGGATCATGATAAAAAATTTATTGTGGAAGTTTCAGTGAACAGAGAACCTATGGGGCGTGGGAATGGCAAGAGCAAAAAAGAGGCTGAACAGTCTGCTGCAATGGAAGCATTAAAATATCTAAATATATTTTGAGCCGGATTTTATAAAGTTATGAGACAGGATTGGATTTTATTATTTAGGAGGAGTACATGGAGTATTTCTTAAAAGAAGAAGAACAGATGATCAAGGACTTGGCAAAACAGGTAGCAGATGAAAAAATAAGGCCTGTAGCTGCACATCATGATGAGACAGGAGAGTTCCCCTGGGATATTATGAAATCTCTTGCGGAGATGGATTTTTTCAGGATATATATTGATGAGGAGTACGGCGGCCTTGGGCTTGGTACAATGGGCCTTGTACTCGCTACTGAAGAACTGTCAAAGGCATGCGGAGGTATTTCTCTTGGCTTTGCTGCAACTGCACTCGGAACTATGCCGATTATGCTGTCCGGGAGTAAAGAACAAAAAGATAAGTACCTTCCGGAACTTGCTTCAGGGAAAATACTTGCCGGATTTGGCCTGACAGAACCGGATGCCGGCTCAGATGCAAGTAATATGAAAACCACTGCTGTTAAAGACGGAGATGATTATATTTTAAACGGTGTGAAGCATTTTATTACAAATGGCGGAGTTGCGAAGATTTATACAATAATTGCCTCCACCAACCCTGCAAAGGGAAGCCGCGGAGCATCTGCATTTATTGTTGAAGAAGGCATGGACGGCTTTTCATACGGGAAAAAGGAAGAAAAAATGGGTATAAGGGCATCTGCTACAAGTGAACTTATCTTTGAAGACTGCCGTATTCCCAAAGAAAATATAATAGGCAGGGAAGGAATGGGATTCCCTGTTGCAATGAAGACTCTTGACAGGTCTCGTCCCGGAGTTGCAGCTCAGGCACTTGGCATTGCTCAGGGGGCTTTTGATTATGCAAGAACTTATGCACGTCAGAGAAAACAGTTTGGCCATCCAATCTCCAGTTTTCAGGCGATTCAATTTAAACTTGCAGATATGGCAACAAAGATTGAGGCTGCAAGAGCATTGATTTATCAGACTGCACGCATGATTGATAATGGTGTAAAGAATGTATCAAAAGAGTCTGCAATGTGTAAACTGTTTGCATCAGATGTTGCAATGCAGGTAACAACAGATGCAGTCCAGATATACGGAGGCTATGGATACATGAAAGAGTATCCTGTTGAGAAATATATGCGTGACGCAAAAATTACTCAAATTTATGAAGGCACAAATGAGATACAAAGAGGAGTAATAGGCCATGCAGTAATTAAAGAAGTTTTAAAGGGTGTATAATTTGGAAAAAGTATTTCATGTTAAAATTGATATAATTTTATATATTTATATGAATTCTTTCTTGCATTTTGTAGCTTTTTAATTAGATTGTCTGATGTGGAATAAAACTGTTATTTTGATTTGTATTTTAACAGAAATTGATTCTTTAGAAAGATAAAACAGGGTGTGGAGGTTAAGATGATTGATGAAATTAAGAAAATGTTGGGTGATGATGCAGAAAATTTGTTGAACTATAAAGCAAAGGTAAGTAAGGATACACTGCATCTGCCGGGGCCTGATTTTATTGACAGAATTTTTTTACAGACAGACCGCAGTCCGGTTGTACTGCGTAATATGGCTGCAATGTTTAATCACGGCAGGCTTTCAGGAACAGGATATCTTTCAGTTTTGCCTGTTGACCAGGGGATTGAACATAGTGCGGGTGCTTCATTTGCACCGAATCCAATCTATTTTGATCCGGAAAATATTGTAAAACTCGCTATTGAGGGAGGATGTAATGCTGTTGCATCAACTCTCGGTGTGCTGGGCTCTGTATCAAGAAAGTATGCACACAAAATTCCTTTTATTGTAAAAATAAACCACAATGAATTTTTAACTTATCCTGAAAAATTTGACCAAATTATGTTTGCAAGCGTACAGCAGGCATTTGATCTCGGTGCTGTTGCCATAGGCGCGACTATCTATTACGGATCGACTGGAAGCAACAGGCAGATTCAGGAAGTTTCCGAAGCATTCCAGTATGCTCATGAATTGGGCCTGGCAACTGTTCTGTGGACATATCTAAGAAATCCGGCTTTTAAAACTAAAGATGCAGATTATCATACTTCAGCAGACTTAACAGGGCAGGCAAATCATCTTGGTGTTACAATTGAGGCAGATATTATCAAGCAGAAACAGCCTACAAATAACGGCGGTTATAAGGCAATAAATTTTGGGAAAACAAACGAAAAAGTTTATACTGAGCTTTCAAGTGATCACCCTATTGACCTGACTCGTTATCAGGTAATTAACTGCTACAGCGGCCGTGCAGGGCTTATTAATTCTGGCGGAGCATCTTCAGGAGACGGTGATCTTGAACAGGCAGTACGTACTGCTGTAATTAATAAAAGAGCCGGAGGAATGGGACTTATTTCAGGGCGGAAGTCATTCCAGAGGCCAATGGATGAAGGTGTGAACCTTTTAAATGCGATTCAGGAGGTGTATTTGAGCGAGGAACTAACGATTGCTTAGATTTTACATCTGTTGATCTTGCGGGGTTGTACAAAAAATATAATATTGTATATTTTTTAACAACCCCGTTTATTTTTTAATGTTATGTAACCATTAAAGGGATCAATTTTTTTGAGACGAAGCATGATTAAAAATAAGAATATAAATTATATTATTATAATAGCTGCTATTGGTTTTATATGGCCGATGTGCCTGAATGCCCTGAATTCAAAATTATATACAGTCAAAGGAATAGTGCTTGATGCGAGGACAAATAAACCGCTATATTTTGCGAACGTATTTCTAAACAATACTTCACTTGGTACAGCTACTGACAAGAGAGGTCGTTTTACAATCTCAGGAATTCCGGCAGGCAGATACCAGATAGTGGCTTCCTATATGGGTTACAAACTCAAAAAGAAAGATATTGAAATAGGTTTTGGCGAAGATATTCGGAAACAAAAATTTTTATTGGAACCTGTAGTTATTAATGCACCTGCATTGATAGTTTCTGCTAAAAGGGATCCATCATGGGGTAGGAATCTCCGGAGATTTACAAGACTGTTTTTAGGGACTTCTGAGCTTTCGTTAAAATGTAAGATTGAGAATCCTGAAGTTCTTGATTTTACAAAAGGCAAGGATGTTCTTTTAAAAGCAACTGCAGAAAGGCCGCTTAAGATCATCAATAATGGCCTTGGATACAAAATCACTTATTATTTGGATGAGTTTTATGCACTTAGAGAAGGTGATGTTACATTTACTGGTGATGCCAGATTTTCACTAATACATCCGCAGGATATGAAAGACTCTCTGAGAATCTGTAAGAATAGGAGAAGAGCGTATAATGGCTCTCTTGCTCATTTTTTACATTCATTTATACAGAAAAGATTAAGGAAAGAAGGCTTTGAAGTTGACACACTTGCAGGATCTCCATTTTCAGGAAGCAGAGTTTATCTTAATAAAGTAAATGTTGACTCTTTCGGGCGTTCTGTAATAAATATCGGTGAGGTTGAAATATTTCTTCCACGCTGGATGAGAGTTTCCTATAAAAACGAGTATGAGTCACTGATGATAATTAAAAGCCTTAAAGATCAATTTGGTAACAAGGAAGATGGCGAGAAACAGATTTCGTATCTGAATATTGAGAGCAGGCCTTTAATGTGCTCTCCTTCCGGATATCCTTATTTACCGCAATTTGTGATAAGATACGGACATATGGCGTTTGATCGTATGGCTGAGATGCTTCCAATGGATTATGAGCCGGGTATTCCATAATATAGCCGGATTAATGAATCCATTTATATTTATGAAATTATTTTTTTAACTGCTATATGGGGCTGTAATGTCTGATCGAAAACTTGACTGTTTAAATGTCGTACTATAATGAACGATCTGTCTTGACATAAGTTGACTTTTTGTTTAATTAAAAAAGTGATAACCTATTTCAGGACAAGACGCTTATGACCTGGATCCAACATAAATAAACAGGTATAAAGATTATGGAAAAATTAATTGATGTGAACAGAGAACTGCAGAATGTTATTGATGAGATTTCTGAAATTGCAGGATATTTGTGGGATAGGGGATGGGCGGAAAAGAACGCGGGGAATATCTCGGTAAACATTACTTCTCTTATAAATGATTCCCTGCCGGATATTTCTTCATCTCCCATGCTGGACCTTAAAGAACCAAGCCCCTTTATCGGGGGAATGTTCTTTCTGATAAGCGCTGCAGGCAGCCTCATGCGGAATCTGAACAAAAGGCCGCTTGATAATATGGTGGTTGTACGTGTAGCAAATAACGGAGCTGCATATCAAATCTTATCACTGAATAATAATTCCGTGCCACTTGTTCCCAGTTCCGAGCTGCCGACGCATCTTGCGGTTCATCAATTATTGAAAATCAGTAACAGTACTAAAAAAGCAGTAATTCACTCACATGTTGATGAATTGATCGCACTCACTCAGATTCAGCAGTATAAAAACGAAGAGGAGATAAACAGAATTTTATGGGGTATGCATCCTGAATCAATGATTGTTATTCCCCAAGGCGTTGGTTTTGTACCTTATAAACTTACAGGGTCTGTTGATCTTGCACAGGCAACACTTGAAAA
>JAGGVB010000227.1 GCA_021158245.1 bacterium
CCACATGCCTTCGGATCGTTTCCATAACTCAGAATTTCTGCTGTGAATTAACAGCCATCCTTTGTCTTTGCCAAAAGAAAAATACTCATATGACTTATTGCCGATTACAGGCGACGGAATAAGTGCCCACTTAATACTCAGTATTTTTTCAAGATCAACAACATTTTTAAAATAATTAGTTGTATCAATTTCTACGTGGTAGGTTTCACCAAATGCGGAACAAAATAAAAAACCAATCAAAAAAAAGATAATTACTTTCTTAATATTTCGAATTATCATCTTGGGCTTTCCTGAAAGAAAATAACGATAGCTTTTTGTTTCTCTTTTTATGAGGTACATACAAAACACTTTATGCCCGGATGGTGCTGTATAAAAAGTTTATTTGACGTCATTGCGAGGATTCCGCACAAGCGGAAGACGTGGTAATCTCCAGAATTGAGCACGAATTCAGAAGATTGCTTCTTCCGGCAAAATGACAGGTTTGGGACTTTTGATACAGCCCAAAGGGAAGTATATTAGGCAACATTAGTATCAATCCGCTGACCATACTTCAATATTTCATACACTAACGGATTTGTCAGATTGAAGTCTTTCTCTCTGAATGGATGCGGCTCAATTCTACTATCAACTTTGCGTCTCAATCTCATTAACTCCAATTGTATATCTATGGAATTTTCAAATTCCTCAAGAATTACGGCAATGTCAATATCACTTTCTTCTTGATTTGTTCCCTTTGCGTATGAGCCGAAAAGAAACATCTGTTTGCAGTCATACTTTGTCATTAATAATGAAGCAAATTGTCGAGCAATTTTTAGAACATCTTTTTTATCCATTTACGTAACTCCTTTATCCTATCAACCCAAGACTTAGTATATTCTTGAGCGCATAAATTGTAAAAAATTACATTACACCAAAACCCCAAAAAGAATCAAAATAATTACAACCGGAGCTACATACTTAATTGTAAAAGACCATACTCCGGAAATAGAGAATCTTGCACATCCTGATTTAATCTCTTCAAGAGCATTGGAAGACTTCCAGATATGTCCTACAAAAACAGCAACAAAGAATGCTCCGATGCTAAGAGAAAGATTTCCCCAGATATGATTCATCAAATCAAGAAAGCCAATATGGATTAAGGGTATATCTGTAAAAAATCCTACTGCACCCTGAGAAAGTGCAGACGGTATACCTATCAGAAAAGCAATAACCCCGATAATAATTGAAATCTTTTTTCTGTCAATCTTCTTCTCATCAATAAAATAGGCAACTGGTACTTCAAGAATTGAAATCGTTGATGTTAACGCTGCTATTCCAAGAATCAGGAAAAAGAGCGGCCCGAAAAAAGCTCCTGCAGGCATTTTGGAAAAAAGAACAGGCAGAGTGTTGAACATTACTCCGGAGCCCTGATCAGGGCTCATGCCCTGGGAAAATATCGCAGGAAAAATAATAAACCCTGCTGTAATGGAAATAACAGTATTGAAAATTACTATCCATGCAGCAGACGACGGGAGGTTCTCTTTTTTATCTACATAAGAACCGTAAGTAATCATTGTACCCATTCCGAGGCTGAGGCTGAAAAGAGCCTGCCCGATTGCCTGTATAACAAGTTTAGGAGAAATGGCTCCCAAATCAGGTTTAAGATAAAAGGCAACTCCTTTTGAAGCACCTTTAAGGGTCACTGAACGGACAAGAAGAAGCAATAAAATTCCTAGAAGTATGGGCATAAGAATACGTGAATACTTCTCAATACCACCTGCCACTCCTTTTGAAACAATATAAACTGTAAGAAATATAAAAAATGCAAGAAGTGCAGTCATCATCCACCAGTTTGAAGTAAATGTAGAAAAACTCTCTGCAGCCTGGACTGAAGTAATATGCCTGAAGCTTCCTGCTACTGCTTTTACAAAATAGCCTACAGTCCAACCGGCAATAACAGAGTAGTAAGACAGAATCATAAAACCGGTGATTACTCCGAGGAACCCGACAAGTTTCCATTGTGAACCCGGTTTAATATAGTTAAAAGCGCCGACCGGATTTTTTCTTGTGTGCCTGCCGAGAGTAACCTCAGCTATTAAAACCGGTACTGCAATTATGACAACAGCAAGAAGATAGATTAGAACAAATACTCCGCCCCCGTTATGCCCCACAGTGTACGGAAATCTCCATAAATTTCCAAGCCCAACTGCAGACCCCGCTGCAGCAAGTATAAATCCAATCCTGCTGAAACTTCCTCTCTTATCAGCCATAAAACTATTCTCCTTGTCACATATTTGTTATTTACGATAAAACCCGCATCTTTTCCGCATCTTCGGGATGTTCTTTTTTAAATTTTACCCAGTATTCTGCAATTGACTTTTTCATATCCTTATGGAGCAGAAGAATTCCGAACAGGTTGGGAAGCGCCATAAGCACAATTGCAATATTTGCAAAATTCCAAACAACTGTAGTGTCCATCAGAGCTCCCAGAAAAAATACTACAATATAAACAAGCCTGTACGGAAGCACTGATTTTAAGCCGAACAGGTAGGTCATTGCCCTGTCTCCGTAATAAGACCAGGAAATAACAGTGGAAAACGCAAATAGCAAAAGCCCGATCGAAACAATATAATCGCCTTTATCTCCGAAAAATCCTCTCTTAAATGCCTCGGCTGTTAACATTGCGCTGTGTATTCTGGATCTTCCGATTACCTGAATTGAAGCATCATTTAATCTTCCATCTGATATGTTTAAAGCCCCTGTTAAAGGTTGTCCGTTCATTTTAAAAACCATATTTTCAGCTATAGATCTTGCATGAATGACAGTAACTTCTGCAGGCGCCTGGATTCTGCCGTTATCAAGTATTAACTTTCCTGAATAAGGTTTAACTTTATTGCCTTTCTTTCTGTTTATATGATCCCACAGTGCTGCAGCATCCTGTTTATTATTTTCATCGTAAACTCCTGCAACAACCTCCATGTCCGCTCTCTGAAAAACTATGCCGTCAGCTTTCTCTTTCCAGACTCCGGATGAAAGTATTGTTAGGCCGGTTAATGTACAAATAATAATTGTATCAATAAAAGGCCCGAGAGAAGAAACCATTCCTTCGGATATAGGTTCATCTGCAATTGCAGCAGAATGCGCTATAGCAGCGGATCCCTGTCCGGCCTCATTGGAAAATATACCCTGGCCTACGCCCTGCCTGAATGCAAGAGCAAAAGAGGCTCCTGCAAGACCGCCAAGTGCGGAATGACCGGTAAAAACATGAGCAAATACAGCTCCGAACGACGGGATTATATTCTGGTAATTAGCAAAAATAACTGTTAAAGCACCAAGAATATATATTATACCCATAACAGGCACAATCTTCTCTGTTACTTTTGCAATACGCTTTATACCGCCGATAATTATTAAGAATAAAAGTATTGCGAGAGAAC
>JAGGVB010000228.1 GCA_021158245.1 bacterium
AACCAGGGGTGGAGGGGTTAGTCAATAACGTAGGTAATCCTCCACACCACCTCCTCTGGATGCCCGTTTTCACGGGCATGACAGGATTGAAAATCTTTTTTGCCGGCATCCTGAGAATTTCCGCCACAACAGCTCTCCGGGGTGTCTTTCCCGCATGTTTTTAGCGGGAAACCAGGGGTGGAGGGGTTAGTCACAAATGTATGCAACCACCCCACACCCCTCTGGATGCCCGTTTTCACGGGCATGACAGGATTGAAAATCTTTTTTGCCGGCATCTGAAAATTTCCGTTAAAAAAATGTTAAAAAACGAACGCCCGGAATCAAATTCTGTTTGAGCCCCGATTTTACTATATTTATAATCAAAAAGAAATCGGGACGAGTTTATTTGATTCAGAGAGTTTTTTGACATTTTTAGGAAATTTTCGGCAGCCGGCGTTTTTTGGGTACTTTTTTTTGAAAAAAGTGCCGTACATAGAAATGAAATAAAAAGATGAATTTGACAGTTAAAAGGATATCCTCCACACCTCCCCCTCTGGATACCTCCCGATTCCATCGGGACGAGCATGACAGGTTTGAAAATCTTTTTTCCGGCATCTGGAAATTTCCTTTAATTTTTTTTAAATTCGTGTTAATTCGTGTAATTCGTGGATTAATTTGTGGATAATCACCCGGGATGGGCATCCCGGGTGATCGAAATGTATTAAACTTCTGGTCTATGCCTGATTAATGATTAGACGGCAGTTCAAGGCCGTATCCCTGTTTCTTGTCAGCACGCAACAGCAAATAAGCAAGGAAAATAGAAATTACACCAAGCGCCACTAACATCAAAATTGGTATAGTATAATTATAAGGCGGTATTACTCCCGAAGCTTTCAAAGCATCAATACGCCCTGGAATATCCATTCTGCTTACCCCATCGGCAAGTAACTGATCACGAGTTGACTGAATCTGAGTGACAATTTTAGGATTCATCACATTCACCATCTTTCCGATACCCCAGAAAAAGGCTGACAAACCGTAATTCTGAATGGTAAACATTGTTGCATAAGCTGTACCCAACCGTTTCAGCGGGACAATCTTTGATGTTGCAGGCCACATTGCTGCTGGAACCAGCGAAAATGCGATTCCCAGGGAGAAGAGGCCCAAATATCCTAAACTAACACTATTGAATACGGAAAGGGACAGGTGAGCAAATATAAGCAGCAGAGAGCCTACAATCATCAGACTGGCTGCTCTGCCTTTTTTATCTACTATATTGCCGAAGACCGGAGTAAATAAAATTGTACCGAGAGGAATAAGGCTTGTCACTTTTGGAGCAGTATGGAAAAAAGCATAAATTTTGTCCCAAAGAGACGCTCCTGTCAGGTCAGGCATAGTGTTGGTAAACCCGAATTTGTTTATTAGCAAATCCGGAGCGTACTGAATAAATGGAAACACGGCAGCATAAAATGATACGCATAGAAAAGCGATATAGAGAAATGAAGGATTAGTTAACAGATCTTTAAGATCTTTTAGTTTAAATTCATCTCCTGATTCACCGTCCACGGGATTACCCAGTTCTTTTTCCCTACGTTCATATTTTACATCAAACACCAGATAAATAAGGAACATAATCACTGCCAGACCGATCAGTGAAGCTCCAAACACAATGCCTTTATACACACTTCCGCCGGCAACTTCAATGCCGAAGAAATTACAGCCCGCTGTACCCAAACGGCCAATAGCTACGTTAATAGCCATTGCAAGAGCAAGTTCGTGCCCTTTGAACCATTTCACAATAGTACGGTTGGTCATGACACAGACTGTTTCAAGGCCCATTCCGAATAAAATACGTCCAACAATCATTCCAATCATCATGGAGTGCTTGTCCTGTCCAAAGAGGCCATTACTAGCAAAAGCCATTATAAAAGCACCTGTTGTCGCAATACTGCCAAACACTATACCTGTTTTCCGTGTGCCCCAGCGGTCAAGAGCTATACCTCCTACAATAATCATCAGCGCCATATTGGCCCAGCTGACAGATGCAAGCACCGTACCGAACATATTATTATCAAAACCAAGCTCTGTCTCAATTAATCCTTTTAAAGGGCCGAGACAATCATTAAACCAATACGTTGCAAACAATAATCCGCTTAAAAGTAAAAGGGCAGACCAGCGCATTACTGCACTATCATTCAACCTCTTCTTCAGATGTTCCATTATTAACCCTTTCAAATGTCTGTTTCTGCAAATAGCACATTGTTTCGGTCATGTCGGTTTGACATAATGGCATATTGTATTACTGCGTGAATCATCTCCTGAAATACAGTCCGCTATACTCTTCTCCATTTTTACCGGTTATTTTCCATAAAGGATATACTACAGTTGGACTAAAAAGACTGAATTTGATATGTATAATACTCTTTTCCAAAATTAAAAGCAACCGAAATTTAAGGGCGTTATTCATGAGCGCATTAACGATAAACCGCTTACAAACTGCAAATAAATGATCATGAACATGTTAATCCGGCTATAGCGAGAGTATCAGGAAGCATCGGTATTAAGACGGATGCCCCTTATAAATAGCCGCCGGAAATGCAGATACAAAACGATCAAATTCTCTAATCTAAATACTGAGGAACAATGCGAGCGTAAGCACGAGAATTATTAAATTTATACAACAATTTTCATAGGCCAAATGTCCGCATTACACTACTATTTCTCTAAAAACCTCTCTTTAAAAGTAGGATATTGTCCAGCCATCTTCAGGAAAGCATCAAGAGGAACAACCTCAAACTCGGAACTGAGCCTCCCAAGAATTGATTTTACTCTGCTTACATCACTCCATTGACGAACATGCATAAGTAAGAAATAGGGACGGACACTGTTGATTCGGGCCAATTCACGAAGATCCTCTGCTGCCTCTTCTTCCTTCCGATCCGGAGATAAATAATAATCAAATGAAATCAGAGGACGGCCTTTTCGGCTGTAAAAGGTAAAGGAGGGTGCATAGCCGTTTATAAAGCCTATGGCCTGGGGCATGCCCAGAAAATAGGCACCAACCACTTCACGGGTCAGCTCTGTGTTCCCTTCAACAGTAGCACCTTCCGAATAATCCATTATCTCAAAAATATTTAGATCAAGCTTTTTCATCAGAGTATCCGCTTTTGCTATCAGACGCGGCAGAAGATACGGAGGCACTGCTTTAGGGTAGAGATAACCAGGGCCGGATAGAGAGCCTATAAAATAGTCGTTAGGAGTAGCCTCGCTGTAAAAAAACTCCAGCATGGCAGGGGCAAGCCAGTACCAGTTCATAGTTACCTCCCAGGCATAGGGCAGTTCACCCCGACCGGGACGTGTCCACGCACCCAGCCCCAGGCAGTCGGTCTGCACGCATGCAATGTACACTTTTTTCTGCGGCTTGTAAATTTTTCCAGGTATAAGATTGTGATTATTGCGAAATTTAAATCCTGGTGATTTCTGCACCTTGCTGGAAAAACTGAGATTCGGCAGAGTGTGCAGCCCTTCTACGCGAAAACCGAATTTTGAGACCAGGGTGACTTGATCCCTCTCTTTATCTTTAACATAGGAATGCCAGCCGAAAATAATGGACATCGGTTTTAAATCAGCAAGCAAATCTTTTGCAAGCTCATACTCATCAGTATCTGACGGCTTTGTAGACAAATCCTGAAAAAATGCTCTCCTGCATATACCCCAGTCTGCTACTCCGGGTTTCATAATGCTGCCGCCTTCGCCTCCAAGCCATACTATAATATCATGAGAGCAGCTGGCCCAGTAGCGGTCTTTTGCCCAGCGGTAAATTTCGGCATCAGTCCAGCCCCTGAAGCGTCCCCGGAAATCCTCAAGGCAGGGCAGGCCGGCTTTTTGAGCCATTGGAATCAGCGCCTCATCTACAACCACGGCATCTTTAATTCCAGCCGCAGTAAAAGCAACAATCAGAGAAGTCCGCACCTCCCGGTCCCAGACCACATAACCGCGGGGGACAGAGGAAAAAGTTCTAAGAGCCTGAGCAGCAGTCTTCAATTCCCGGAAAGTGTAATAGTGTTTAGCTTTTAGAAAATTCATCACATCAGGTGTGAAGCGGAAATCCCATGTTTCCGGATATATGAAGTACAGCCGCGGCCCGGAACGATTAATTAGTCCCTGCAGGCTGATTAGCAGAGCCTGCTGATTTAGTCCGCCGTCAATCCGCCAGTCATCTGCAAGTTTCATAAAAAATGCATCCCGTTCCCCCTTTCTCTTCAGGACATACTGCATTGAAAAAGAGTCCAAACGGGTGGATCGCTTGACAGTATAACGGAGAATCCTGCCGCTGCCGGTCAACATATATTCATGGTGTATCTTTATTCGTCTTATCCCCTGTGAGCTGCGCACATCAACTAATTCCAGCAGATCAAGCAGTGTATCGCCTGCAGATTTCACTGTTTTTATTATTCGTTCATTCCCGACAGGCAGAGATAGCCCCATAAAAACATTCGTTGGAAAGACTCTGTCTGAAATGGGAATTCTGACACTCCCGCCTTTGCAAGGTACTGTAATCACACGATCCAGAGTACGGGTTCCCTGTCCCCAGCGGTGAGTTATACGAACGCTGTCAGCAGCATACTCTATTCGGATAGTCAGCATTCTGTACAGGCCAATTTCAGAACTCTTCTCCGGGATAAGAACCCACTGTCCGGATAAAGTTCTGTTCCGAGCTGTGAAAGTTCTATTCCGAGCTGTGGAAGTACCTGCCAGAATAATCATCCACAAAATAAAAAACCATGTTTGTATCAGTCTTTTCATGATAATCAGCCCCAATTATGCCGGTAAAGGAATGGTGTATACGCAATATTTTTATATCATAGTCTGCATACTATGCAATCAAATAAAATTATGGTTTTACATAATATTTTTCCCGAATCTCTTATCTATCTGTGACAGCCGCGGCAAGATACCCGACAGTGTATTCTCCAATAATTTTTCTCCCGGTTATTTCCGAAGAATTCGTATGATTCAGTATGCTGACTTTTTCTGCTCCCCACCTGAGCGTAGTCTCGAGAAGTATTGATATGGGAACTTTACCGCATATTGTGCAGTCTCTGCGGTTCAGGATTTCTCTTGTTTTTTCAATATCAAAACTTTTTAATGCTTCAATAAACCTGTTATCATTTTCTTCAACCTGCCTGTAATCATCTATATGATGCATATCACTGCTTGCAACTATAAGCGTACTGTCTCTGTCAAGAATTCCGGCCAGCGCATCTGCAATATCTTTTACATTATTCACATCACTGTGTCCAATTAGAATCGGAACAATGGAAAAATCTTTAATTGCATGCTGAAGAAAAGGGAGCTGAATTTCTAAGGAGTGTTCGTCATCTCCCGAAATATATGCAAGGTTGACCTCTTTCCTGATATTATCAAGTATTTGATGGTCTACAGGTACAAGCCCTAAAGGGGTTTTGTAATATTTCTCTGCATTAGTCATGTACCTGCTGACAGCGGTTCTGTGCATTGGTGCAATTATAACAACTGTTTTAAAATCATAACCTATGATTTGCCTGTAAGCATATGCTGCTGTCTGTCCCGAATAAAGGTACCCTGCATGAGGGCTAATCAGGCCCATTACTCTTCTTTTTAAATCACTTTTTGCAGTCTTTGAAAAATAACCGGATATCAGGCTTTCAAGTTTCTGTCTATTGCCGGGGTACCAAGTTCCTGCCACAGCAGGCTGTCTGATCTCCTCTTTATCCATGTTTGCCTCTTATCTGTTTTTCAAACCTAACAAAAAACTTCAATAGCCCCGGGTACTATTTCTGCTTCCATTGGTAAAAACCCTAAAAGATCGCCATCTACCTGAACCGGAGTCTCCTTATCCGAGCTCAGCACTGCTTTCTTAATCCGATAGTATAATACATCAGTAAAATTGGTGTGCAGTCCGGATATAACTCCAATTGCAAATCTCACAAGATCAAGCTGAGTCTTACCTTTGTAAATTATTACATCAAGGAAACCATCGTCTATCTCCGCAAAAGGCGCAACCTTGTGCACACCGCCGTAAAAATGTGTGTTGCTGATTAACACAAAGATCCCCGACTCTTTTATTTTGCCTCCATCTATTTCTATATTAATCCTGGTCGGAATGTATCCGAAAAAATCTTTTACTCCCGCAGCAATATAAGCATATCTCTTTATAATTTTTTTCACCTTAAGATTTGTTTTCATTACCGCATGTGCATCATATCCGCAGCTAGCCATCATTGAAAAATATCTTCCGTTGATTTTTCCAAGATCAATCCGTCTTGGCCGTTTTTCAGTAATTGTTCTTGCAGCATCAAATATATCAATCCTGATTCCAAGTTCACGTGCAAGTACATTACTGCCGCCGATAGGCAAAATACCAAGTACTACATTCGAACCGGCAAGACCGTTAATTACTTCATTTATTGTTCCGTCTCCGCTTACAGATATAACGCATTCGAATCTATTCTTAACTGCTTCTTTTGCAATGTGTAAAGCATGTTCAGGCCCTTTTGTAAACTGGACAGACAGCTCAAATCCGTTATCCTTTAAAATCTGCATGGCGGATTTTAAATATTTCTTAACAATACGCGGATTCGTATCCCGATTAACAATCACCTTTGTTTTCATACTGTTTTGCCTTTGATTCGGAATCGAAACTTTTAATTAAATTATTTTTTATCGGAGTAGTATATTTTATTGATTGAAAGTATCAATGTCAATACTTATTTGAGTTTTACTGGCACCCCCCGAAAAAGTATGGAAATTGTACTGCATGTTTTTACCCCGGCATTAGAAAAATCTCCGGCTGCTGCAAATCTCCTACTCTTCCTTCTGCTTGATACTAAAACAAACTGGAGAACCTTCTCCAATTTACCCATGCATATTAACTCTTTTAATTATGCAATCTTACGATACTCTCGCTAACACTGCACGGAGCATGATCACTGAAACCTATCTCTTTTAACCCTTTTGATATAGATTGTTCAACATAGCTCTCCATCTCCCCTTCCGCATGGCCGCATAATTTGGTATGTATATGGTAATCAGTCAAAATTAAATCTTGTACTCCTTAATAACATCATTAAATAAAATTTCTAATTTATCGATTTTTTGTGAATCAGTACCTTGAGCCTGTGCGATTTTAAGGGTTCTTTTGCCGAGGATCGAGTACACAACAGCAAGTTCACTGTCTTTTTCAATAAGAGCTTTTATATGGTTCCTCACAGTAGAAACATCACCTCTGCTAATTGGGCCTGTCAGAGATTTTACTCCACCTTGCCTGAAAAAATTCTCCACACTTCTGTCTGCAAGATGATAAAATGATTCTGCCGGAATCTCTCCTGACATTCTGCCTGAAACCTCTTCTGCAAAGCTTAAAAGTGTTATAAGATAATTGGAAGCAATCGTACATCCTGCATGATACAGGATTTTATCCTCTCCGGAAATTTCAAAAGAAGACCCTCCGATATCTTTAACTATATTTTTTAGAAATTCGACTGCTCTCCTGTCCCCCTCAAGTGCAACATAGCAATCCAGGCTGCTGCTCCGGAACTCATCTGCAAATGTCATACATGGATGCATGGAGGCAACAAATGCGCCTCTTTGCCTGCACTTATCCAGAATATTTGAATCCTCAACTCCTGAAAGGTGCGCAATTACAGAACCGCTTCTCACAATGCCGTAATCCGCTAATTGAGACGATATACTCTCTATCTCAATATCCGGCACCGCAATAATAAGAAAATCGTACTTATTATCCAGGTCAGACAGGTTTATTCCGTATTTTACAGCATTTACAGCTTTGCCGCACCTCTTTGCTCTTTCCGAATCTTTATCTATAATATTTAAGAATTTATACCCTTGTTTTGCAAGCAAGTATGCAACAGCAAAACCTGCTCTTCCGGCACCTATCAGACTGATTTTTTTTGTAAATAGCTGCTTCCGTATCATTTTTAACCTCTTTAATTTACAGAATATTAAAAAGTAGCCAAACTATTGGAATTTGTCAATAAAATTACTTGTTATAAAGATATTTTTTTATTAAATTAATATAAGATTATGGAAGAGATGAAATCATGCTGATACGAACAAAAGAAAATACTTTTACCGTTCACTTCTCTGACGGAAGTGAAAAAATCTACATCAAGGGTACAAATATCAAAGAAATCCTTGACCTCACAAGGCCCCCTCAGATGGACACTATTGTCATAGCACTCATTAATAAAGAGCCGATGGACCTTAACCTGAAACTATATTCGGACTGCACCCTGACCTGGGTAAGAGAAAAAACTCCTGAAGCATATAAATCTTACCAATCCAGCCTTAGCCTTGTACTTGTAAGGGCAGTTGAAGAGCTTTTCCCGAGGATCAAACTTGTAATAGACCATTCAATCGGCAACGGCATATACTGCGAAATGAAGGGCAGAAAGAAAATCAGCTCTTTGAAGGTTAAAAAAATAAAAAAGCGTATGCAGGAAATTATTGAGCGTAACGATCCTATTGAGCCTGTCTCTCTCCTGCTAAAACCTGCGTTAAGCCGCCTTGAGAAAAGAGGCGAAGACCCGGATTTTATTTCGGGCAACCTGGAAATCTCCCGGCTTGTACTTCATAAATGCGGGAGTACAACAACATTCCTCGGGAATGCACTTTTCCCGTCAACAGGGTACATTCATACATTTAACCTTTTCTCATGGGCAAATGGTATGGTTCTGGTATTTCCGGAGCCGGAAGACCTTGAAACAATTCCCTCGTTTCCCAACCCGCGCAAGCTGTTTTCAGTATTCCATGAATTCGGACACTGGGAGCAGATTCTTCAAATTGACAAATCATCCGGAATAAACAGAGCAGTTAAACAAGGTACAATAGGAGATTTTATTAAAATTTCCGAAGGGCTGCATGAAAAAAGAATTTCTCACATTGCTGACACTATCACAAAAAAGAGAAAAAGGCACAGAGTCATCTTAATTGCCGGGCCCTCTTCATCAGGAAAAACAACGTTTGTTAAACGTCTTGTAATTCAATTAAGAGTAAACGGATTATCTCCTCTCATGCTGTCACTTGATGATTACTTTATTGACAGGGACCTGGCCCCACTTGATGATGACGGAAAGCCTGACTGGGAATCTCCTGCTTCACTTGACCTTCACAAGCTCAACAGAGATATTAAAGCTTTAATTAATGGGAAAGAAGTTCAGCTTCCGAGATTTGATTTTAAGATTGGTAAAAGTTTACCGGGTAAAACCGTAAAATTAAAACCCCATCAGCCTATCTTGATTGAAGGTATACACGGGCTTAATGACAACATTACCAGTTCAGTGCCGGCTAATAAGAAACTTAAAATTTATGTAAGCACTCTGACCCAGCTGAACATAACAGACCATATCAGAATCCCTACAAGCGATATCAGGCTTTTACGAAGAATGATTCGGGATAACCAATTCCGATCCCACTCTCCTGAAGATACAATAATAACATGGCCGTCTGTACGATCAGGAGAAGACAAGTACATTTTCCCTCTTCAGGAAAACGCTGATATTATTTTTAACACTGCACTTTCGTATGAACCTGCTGTTTTACGAACTGTGCTTGAACCGGTTCTTGAAAGTATACAAATCACAAGTGAAGCATATACAGAGGCAAGACGGCTGTTGATGATATTGAAATACTTCCTCCCTGTAGAGACAAAGTATGTACCGTCAAATTCCATTCTGCGTGAATTTATCGGAGAAAGCAGTTTTTCGTACTAATCCGGTGATTAGACTAAATTCCGCAGATCAAATGCACTCAAATCAGCTGGACAATATAAAAACCGTATAATTTTACTCGCAGGCCGCAAATTTTCTATGCTGCAGAAATGTTTCAAAATATAAGAGTTCATTCTAAAAACAATGGAAATCAAACCTGTACGCAATAAGGTTCATAGTCGTATATGAAATTAAATATTTTACTAAATATGGATAATACAAATCGTTCTTTGAAATAATCGTAAAATTGTTTGATACAAGATACAGCAATGTCGGGATTATCCTGAATATAACGATATATTCTCCCGAAATTGACAGACATAGCAACCGAAAAGGCAAATATCGATGCTTTGAACGCACCTCTGACTTTCAGCTTGCCTTTCGGCATCTTACATACAAATTCATTGATTGTGGCCTCTACATTGTTACGCAACTTCAGGCGCTCGGCTGGTATAGATGCCCTTTGCTTTAATCGTCTTTTTCTCAAATAGTCATCGCGATTAAAATAAAACATTCTATGTTTTTTCATCAGGATTGAAGCACAGACAGCCCGTTTCTCACATTTTTGACAAACGGCCAAATCGAATTCAGCCTTGAATCTATTTCTGCATTTTTTAGAATTTACTTTTTGATAGGGGCAGGAAACGATATATTTATCTTCGCCTGTTTGCTCAATCTCAATTGACATATGAGCCAAAACGTCCTTTGAAACGTTTTTTGTCCGATTCAGACAAAACACGAAAGATGCGAATGATCATCTCAACTAGCAGCTGAAGACGACTGTAGTTCCTTATATTGGAACCTGCAAAGGTAGAATCTGTCCTCTGGATATTGGTCTTCAGTTTAAGATATCTTAACTGTTTTTCAGTCAGATGATCAAACACCTGCTCCAACAGGTTCTCGCCCGTTTTGATGAAATGATCGTTCAACCGGTTCTGAAAATTGAAAAGCGTTGCACAACAAAACGGCATTGTTACCAAATCATCAAGACCAAGTGCGATTCTTACCAACAGGTTAAACCTGATGTTCTGAAAAAGTTCGTTGTATGTCCACACGCGACGATTCTGCAAAATTAAGGCCGATACCATAGAATTAATCGGCGCATTGGGGCGGCTCTTTTTATCTGAGTACAGCACTGAAAAGATATCCTCATTAATGTTGCAAAAGATCAAATTGTAAAAATGATGCTCTTCAGATTTGATAGCATGTTTTTTGAGTGACTCAGGCATTGTACTTTGCATGCCGAACATATCTGCCTGAAGGTGCTTTGTGTTTTTCTTAAACATAGACATTCCTGATTGTGTTTTTAACTCTGATTTTATGTCTCTAATTTATTAATTTCTATGCAATTAAGCAAGTAATTTAAATAATTTTAATTACTAATTCAAATACCTTTTTAGAGTGGACTCATAAATGACATAGAAACAAGTTTCCCAATCTCAACCTACACTCCCATGATGTCTCCTCTTGAAATAACGAGAGGCTGTTTTTACCGCTGTACATACTGCCAGACAGGAGGTGCAAAACCCATACACAGATCAATATCATCTGCACGGAAATATCTTGAGGAGCTTGTAAAAAGAGACTATCTTTTCAGGGTTGGATTCATAAACCCCAGCGGATTTGAATACGGAGCATCAGGGCCCGGGCGAACTGACAAACACGAGATTGAGAGGCTGCTCCGCATGTTTAAACAGCAGGGCATACGTCATCTTGAATACGGAATATTCCCTTCGGAGCTGAGACCTAATACAATAGAACCTGATCTTCTTGACCTTATTGTTAAATACTGCTCTAATAAGAAGATCGTCATAGGCGGTCAGTCAGGATCAGACCGTATTTTAAAAAAAATGCGCAGTGGCCACACAAAAGAAGATGTTACAATATCCTGTGCTTTAAGCAGAGAAGCAGGCCTTGTTCCGTACGTTGATTTTATTATCGGCTATCCTGATGAAACAGAGCAGGACACTCTTGAAACCATTGAATTTGCAAGGGAGCTTAATCTTAAATTTAATGCAAGGACACAAATGCACTTTTTCCTCCCTCTTGCAGGTACTCCTCTTTACAGCAGTGAACCCGCTTTTTTAAGTAAGAAGGTTATACAAATACTTGAAAAATATGTAAAGGACGGTGTGTGTACAGACTGGTGGAAACAGGGAATATTAATATCAAAAAAAATAGTGGAAATGAAAAAAATCAGGAAAGCTGATCCCGGCTGAAATCATCCTCTTTGTAATTTTTGCGATCAGGTTTTTCCATATTAAGCTCAGGGAATCTTTTATACATGGAACGGGCAAACCAGAAATCCAGTTCTTCATCAGAGGCAGGATGTTTCCCCATTACAGAATCCCACACCCAGGGGGGCTCCATACAGAAATAGACAAACAGATCCTTTGAAAACTTTCTAATCTCATTGAACACATGGCGGAAAAGCTCAACACGCAGAGGCAGAATATACCGCATTTTATTATCAATACCTCTGATCATTTCCTCGTAAATTATTTTTGTACCGGGAAAACGATCTTTAATAATATTTTTTAAAGGAGGGGGAAAACGCAGAGCACCAAGACTTATCCATGCTATTCTGTCTTCTTTGACACTTGAAAAAATCTGCCTCACAACATCTGAATAGCCATGCTTCCACCCCGGATACAGAATCAGCGGATCAAAATGAAACGCGAGCATGCACCCGTGATCCTGACATTTCTTTGCAGAACCAAGCCGCTCTTTTAAAGATGCTGACCGGAGTTCCTCTTTTCTGACAATTTCATCAGGATTAACAGACCAGGCAGCAACTACATTATCAGGCGGAGATGACAATAAATTATCAACAAACGATGCCTTGGTCTTAAGTTCAATTACAGCATTTTTCTTTTTTTCAAAAAAACGGGCAATATCTGATGAAAAGCCTGTTAAATCATCAAGAGCAAGACTGTCTGCAAATTCACCTGTGCCTATGCGGAAAAATCTGTGCGGTTCCGATTTAAGGACCCTGTCTATGTCAGCAAAAATATCGTGTCTGTTTGTAAATACAGTAAGACAGGGACGTTCAAGATAACCCTGAAGCACACAATAGGTACAGTCCATTGGGCAGTGGTTGGCGCTGTTAATCACTGTGTATTTGCAGCAGATATACGGATCTGCAGTACCGGGGCAGGGCTTTACACTGCCTCCATTCTGCACTGTAAGCAGAAGAATCCTCTTTCCTTTGGACAGAGGCAGATCTTTGACAATTTGTCCCGATTCATCCGGTTCTGCAATCTGAACAGGAACGTTCTTTGCTGTTGAACGCACTCTGTCTGCTATCTCATGGCTGAGAGATCTTTTATCTATTATGATTTTATCTAATTTATACTTCACGGCACAATAATTTCCAGCATCCGGTTCAACACTTTTCTATTACTCTCATCAGAGATCACAGATAAGATTCTGTCTGTATCTTTGCTTGATTTTATTTTTGCGGATATAAGTATCCCGGGATTCTCAAGAGTTCTGTCCCATTCAAATTTTATTCCGCCTGCTCCTTTTATCATCTTTCTTCTTTTTGTCAGATCATTATTAATCTGAATCATTTTCGGAAAACGCATACTTTGCAGCTCTTCTTTCAAATGAGCCAAAGCCTGATTCCTGTTTTCGTAAAATTCCGGTTTATTTTTCTCAGCGCGTTTGAGAATCCGCTCTGCCTGTTCTCCGGTTCTGCCCGATATATCCTGAACAAGTTCAATAATTTTGCCCAACTCAACTCCCCGTATGTGCAGCCTTTTTGCAAGATCCGTAAACAGAGTCTGTTCCAGTTCTGAAAGCCCTTTAAACATCGCAGTCTGGCGAAGGGAAAGATCGTACATTCCGATGTAATTTTGAACATCATCTGTAAAATTCAGGATTTCAACTGTTTTTTCTATAACTCCTCTCTCTTCAGGCAGATCAATCAATCTGCAAAAAGCCGCAATATCATGTTCCGTGACATCAAGCTCCGTCACAATCTTTAATATCCGTGCTTTTTCCGTGAGAGTGAATTTTCTGTTAACAGAGTGCACCTCAACCTCATTGTAAAATACCTGAGAGAGAGAAATATCCTCAGGTTTGATTCTGACTGGAATAGGATCAAGGCCTGCATTTTTTGAAGCTTCAAATCTGCTGAAACCGGAAATAAGTTGAAAGCCTTCCTTTTTGAGGGCAGCACAGGGAGGTGCAATAAGTCCGCTGTTTTTTATTGAAACATAAAGAGATGATATATCCCTTCTGTCTGAAAAACGCAAAGAGAAATCATCAAGGATTTCTCTTGTTTTAATTCTTTTTATGTCCATAATTCCGTGTCCTGCTTTTTTTCAACAGATTTCCATTAATCTTTTTGGCTCTTCTCATAGAGACTCTCAAAAAATTTCATATCAACTGACCTTAAATCATCAACAACAACATCTGCATCCGAATAATTCTGATTTTTACTGTTCGGACTTCTGAACCCTATACAAGTCATGCCTGCTGCTTTTGCAGCACGTATTCCGGAAGTGGAGTCTTCTATTACAACACACTCTTTTGGAGGGATATTCAGTCTTTCCGAAGTTTTGAGGAAAATATCCGGAAAGGGTTTTACCCTGTCTAACTCCTGCCCGCTTGTAACTGCTTTGAATGTATCTGTAAGTCCGAATTTTTCCAAAACAACATTGATAAGGTCAAAATCCGAACTTGATGCAAGAGCAAGGGAAATCCTGTTTTCTTTTAATTGAGAAACAAGCTCAAGAGCACCCGGGATAGGCTCCACCTCATCTCTGTACAGGGAGAGAAGGTTTTGAATGTGTACTGCATACAAATCATCAATTGCTGTATCAAGATTGTATTTCTGGATCATGCCTTTAAGTAGAATCCTCGGAGTCTGTCCCATGTATGCGTGGAATTCCTCGTCTGAGATATCCAGTCCGAAGGGTCCAAGAGTTTTTCTTTCAGCTTTTATATGCAGAGGCTCACTGTCAACTATAACGCCGTCCATATCAAAAATTACTGCTCCAAACATATTGACAATCCTATTCTCATGTTATAAAAAACCCACCGCAAGGGTGGGCTTTCCAAAATCTTAAATTTATCAGAGTAGTACCGGGAGCCGGAATCGAACCGGCACGTCCTTAAGGGACGAGGGATTTTAAGTCCCTTGCGTCTACCAATTCCGCCACCCCGGCGTTTTGGCGAGGCGGCGAGCGGATTCGAACCGCTGAATAAAGGTTTTGCAGACCTCTGCCTTAGCCACTTGGCTACGCCGCCTAAAAAAAGAGCGGGAAACGGGACTCGGACCCGCGACATTCACGTTGGCAACGTGACGCTCTACCAACTGAGCTATTCCCGCATCAATCTGATTCATCGTCTTTTCTCTGCAGCCGCCTGAGGATTTTCAGCCTCTTTTCCAGAACTCTGTTTCTGCTCTGTTTTGCAGACCTGGAAAGTACGAAAAGCAGGAAAAGTAAAAAAAGAACTATAAATAACTTCAATGGTCTTCTAATATAATAATTTTACCTTTTTTGTCAACAGGAAAAATAAAAAAATTAATTTATTTCCTGCAATTTACCGATTGCTATAAAACTGTATAGATTTCTCGCACACCCGTTCGGGCATTGATACTCTCTGAAGATATCCATGCACTCTTCATATGTCTCAGCTTTAAACTTCTTCACTGTATGACAGGCCTCACATGTAATTATCAATTCAGTATAAACAACATCAACCATTTTCTCCTGCCTCTTGCTTAAGGGATAAACCAATCTCCGGGCATCCGGCAGCATCAAATCCGCAGGAAATAATTTAACCCGAAAAATTTCTTCAGTTTATCAATTAAATTATCAGAATATATTAATTTTATCAAAAATAATCAAGTTCTTTCTTAACAGCCCTTAATTAATACAAAAGGGAATTCTTGTAAAATGCAAACCATGCAAAGGAAAAATCTACCGAATATGGAATCGGCCTTAAATTTTTGTTTTTCAATTTTCCCGACACACATCTGCCTGTTATATCCCATTTTGACTCTGTTTTCTTATCAATAAAATAGTCACCGCCTTTTATTCAAAATATAATATCACTCACATAAATGTCAAGCATTGATTTTGTACGACTAATTTATTTTTTTAACAATTAATATTGATTTTACAGAATATTTTAACTATCATTGAATATTGCAACAATTAAAGTGTTTAACCGTAAAGAATTGTGAATCCAATTTTACAAACCGCAATAAACTTCAAATCAGGAGGAAAGAAATGAAAAATTTCAAGTCAGGAAAAATTATTACATTTGTTCTTTTTACTTTGTTAATTGCATTGATTGCAGGATGCGCATCAAGCAGCCATATTTGGGGAAGCACTAAGACAGGGCTTATACTCTCATACAGATTTCCTTTAAACACTCCTTACACCTACAGGATGACTGCTGTTCAAAATCAAACTATGGAAATGATGGGAACTTCGAGAGAAACAAAAAATACTTTCACATCACAGTACACAGTTACATGCAAAAGCATGAAAGATAAAGACTATTCATTATCACTCAAACTCGACTCATTATCTTTATCAATTGATGCAATCGGAATACCAATGAACAAAAAGCCTGATCTCAGCTCATTAACAGGCAAAACTTTCGGTGTCGTTCTTTCTTCAAAAGGAGAGGAAAAAATTACAGGGGCAGATTCTTTAACTATCTCAATGGGTATGGGCAATAAACAATCAATCAAGAGGCAATTTGACTCCATTTTCCCGAATCTACCTGACTATCCTGTCAAAATCGGTGATTCATGGTCAGACACTACTGATAAAACTTTAGAGCAGAACGGATTGGATATTGATATGAATATGGTTCTTAAAAATGTAGTTGAAGGGTTCGAGACTGTAAACGGTGTAAAATGCGTAAGAATAAAGACAACAGGTACCGGAACAATGGAGGGATCAGGCCAATCGAGAGGTGCTGACATTACACTGGAAAGTGATATGGATATAGAAAGCGTATGGTACTTTGCCTATGAAACAGGAACATATATCAAGCTGCATTCCACTACAACTACGGACGGTTCCGTATCCGTCACCGGCCCGGCAAATATGACAATCCCCATGACAGGAGAAACTGCAACTGATGTCAATCTTGTAAAATAAAGATTATTTATATAATTTACAGGTGCGGGGGATAATTCTCCCGCACATTTTTCTATTTTTGAGGAATAAAAAATATCACACCAAGCCCCAGCAGCATTGCAGCCGAACTTACAAGATATGCCGTGTGCAAACTGTACTTATCACCCAGTATTCCTACAATTACAACAACAATTGATTTTAGTACAAAACTGGAGGCCATGTAAACACCGTTGGCCAATGCTCTGTTTGAAGGAAAACTTTCCTGAACAAGAGCCATTATAACAGGAGTTATTGAGAATGCGGAAAATCCAAGAAGAATGAGCAAGGGGAAGAGAATAAATCCTTTTGAAATTGTAAATAGAAACATAAGTACAGAAGCACTCAAAGTTGATACAATAAGTACACTTCTTCTACTGAATCTATCGCTTAAAGATCCTCCTGAAAGAGCTCCCACCATCCCTGCAGCTTCAAGAAGAGAGAGAGATGCCCCTGCGAAAAAAAGCCCTCCCCCTCTGTCAATCAGATAAGTCGGCAGATAAGTTGTTATTGATGACATCATAAAAGAACGGATAAAAATAAAGACCGAGAGGGGGATCATCACTCTGCGCATTACTGCAATGGCATCCTTCCATGGCAGCCTGTCAGAACTTTGTGTGTGTTCAAGCGTAAGTTTGTTAAACTTTAAATACAGAAACAGGGACATCCCTATTCCGCCGATCATCAGCCAGTAAATATTCCCGAAACCTGCAGCATGAACAGCAGTAACCACAATAACAGGGCCGAGTGCACGCCCCAATTCCCCGCCTACCATCCAGAAACTCATGCCTTTGCCAAGATTACTGCCTGACAATTTTCCTGTGATAACAGGGCCTATCGCATGCATGGCAGCGGAGTTGAATCCTACAAGGATGAGTACAAGAGCAAGCCACCCGAAATTCCCCATAAGCCCTGTAATACTCATTAACGCTGCAGTAATTGCAGGAGCAAAAAATACAATCTTATACAGATTCTTCTTATCTGCCAAATGGCCGATAACAGGCTGAATTAAAGAAGGAGCCTGGGTGAAAACAGAAAGCAGCCCTGCCTCTGCTCTTGTAAGAGAAAGGTTTTCAATAAAAAGCGGTAAAAGTGCCGGAAGAAATCCGGTAAAAGTATCATGCGTCGCATGGCCGGCAGAAAAAGCAGCAACTCCGCTGGTCTTAAATGGCCTTATATCTTTGCTGTTTTGATTATCCGGTATTTTATTATTATTCATTTTTTAATCCTATTCTTTCTTCCTGTAATGTAAAAACTTCTCTTCACTTCGCTCGCATTTCCGGCCCTATCAGTAATTTTTATACGTAATTTGTGCCAGCCATGTTTTAAATATCTGCGGATAACTGCTTTTGCTCTGTTGTTTTCAGGATCATACTCAGCAATACATCTTCTTTCGTCAATATAAATTTTATAACTGTTTTCTCCTTTTATTCCGGAAAGATCCTCAACAAATTTTACATAAACAGCAGGTATCGGCCTCCTGATGATACTCCTGTCCGCAGGTACAATTTTAATAATTTTCGGAGCAATAGTATCCCTTAATACTGCAAAAGTACCTAGGTTTGATACATATCCTGATAAACTGCCTTTCTTAAATCTTCGGCTTATAAATATTTTCTCCCGGCCGTCCAGCCTGTAAATAGCAGATTTACGATCTTCCGAATACATCCAGGGCACTGAAAACCGGATTAAAGCCCGCTTTGCAAGAGGCTCATCATAAGGATTAATTCTGTACTTTTTCCCTATAAAAAAGCCGTAAGGAGCTTGATCAGCTGGTTCTACAGAAGCTGCACATAACGTATAAAAACTTCCCGGAGAAAATGAAACACTGCATACACCGTCCTCCGAAACAACACTGCCTCCTTTATCCCTTGATACAAAAAACAGGCCAAGAGAATCAGAAACTGTATGAACCTTATCATTAAATACAGCAGAAGCAGTGCAGTACAGATAAGAGTCTTTTATATCGTCAAGAGGGATAATGCCGAAATATTCCGACGGGCTTTTTTTTATAAGGCGCACATAACGGAAATCCCAGGTATTTACCATGACCGTAAGAATAGGAACATTTTCAAAAACATCGGAGGAAATCAACCTGAATCTTAAATTTGCATTAAAAATACAATGGCTTAATGTCATATTAATTTCAGGGTTAGTGTTTCCCGTTTTTGACGAATCTGCTGCGAGAGAATAGTCTGCAGTTTTATTATTATTTTGAACTATAATCTTCCCTGAAACTTCCGAAAAATTTCCTGAAAAATCTTCTGCTCTGATTTTAAAAAAATGTTTCCCGCTTTTTAAAATAATACTGTAAAAATTATAATCTGATTTCTGTCCATCACCGCATAAAATTATTCCCGCACCCGGGTTAGATATCTTATAAAACGGAAGCTTCTTGCCGTAACTAACGTAAAGGTTGTTATAAAGACCGTAATGATTTTTCCTAAGGTAAAAATTTCTGTCTAAATCAATAAAACGGGTCATCTGGAACGGTATTGTGTCATATTTGGCTGAAAAAACATTCTTCCCGTCAACACTAAGCTTATATGAAAAGACAGAATACTTATTCTGCGATATCTCTGAATAATCAAATGCTTTTATTGAAAATCCTATAGCGCCCCTTGCAATAATAGGTTCTGAAATAGTGTATAAAGATTTTCCGGCCTTTTCTGCTTTATATATTTTAGGCAGAATATCGCCGTAAATCCGCGCACTTGAACATAGAGGTATCACAGCAACGCTTGATATTTGAGGAGGCTCCAAATCACTTATATAAGAATTGAGGGAAAAAAGAGGATTCACAGGCAGGTTCAATGAATCTCTCAGCTCAAAATGGAGGTGGGGATAACCTATGCCTGTGCTGCCTGTATAACCAATAACATCTTTCTTTGATACACGAATAAGGTTTCTATGAAAATTCACAAATATGGAATAACGTTTTTGTCTCTCCTGCTTTTCCTCTACAAAAGGTAATATTCTGTCACAAAAACGGGAAAGATGTGCAAAAACAGCAGTCATGCCATTATCAAGCTTAAGATATAAAACCTTTCCGTAACCATGGGGTGAGATTGCAATCCTGGCAATATATCCGCTGCTGACAGCATAAACTGGATAACCCTCCCTACCCCACGTTTTTATATCAATACCTGAATGAAAATGGCCAGGCCTGTACTCGCCGAAAGTTGAAGTTAAAATATGGCTTGCATTGGTAGGCCACATAAGGACTGTCTGGGGGAAAAGCGTACTAAAGTGAATGAAAATTATTATAAAAACTATAAACCGTTTCATGAATATGTTCATATTTTTAAAATTACTGCCAAATTGAGATAAAGAATATAAAAAAGATTCTCCATATTTCCAAGAAATCTCAAGCTCTCAATCAGAAGAATTTAAATAATGTTAAAATATTTACTGCACTGGAATAATTTCCGATTTAACAGATATGTAAACTGCAATACTGATTATTATCAGGCCGCCAAATATAACTCGCAGATGCGGTACCTCATGCAGAATCAAAAAAGCTCCTGCGATTCCATATACCGGTTCAAGGCTTGTAATAATGCTTGCCTTTTGTGCACTGACTTTTTTTAAGCTGTAGATGTAGAGTGTATGTGCTATTCCTGTAAACACAACTCCCAATAACATCAGCAGCCACAGATTATTATAACTAATTGAATAATTACGAATCAGCAGGAATGGAATGAGTACAACAAAAGCAGCTGCATCTTGAAACAGAGCAATTAAAACCGGATTAATTGACTGAACATACTTTCTGTTGAGTACAGTAATAACTCCGAATGTAAATCCTGACAAAGTTCCCCATGCAACACCTTTTGTAATATTATTCGAGAAATTATAATCCGGAACAATAAGAAAAACTGCGCATAGAACCAACCCTGCAAAAAGGAAGTGGATTGCTTTTATTTTAGTCTTGAAGAATAACGGCTCAAGAAACACAACAAACACAGGAAAAGTAGAAAAAGAGATAAGTCCGATTGATACGGACGATATGCTGATTGAATAAAAGAATGATCCCCAATGCAGTGCCAGAACAACACCTGTAATAGAGAGCATAAAATATGTTTGCAGAGGAATTTTAATAGTTTTCTTATAAAAAAGAATTATGACACTTAGAAAGATTGATGCAAAAAAAACTCTTCCTGCAACAATAACAAGCGGTTCCATGTTAAGTCTGCCGAAAATTCCTGCAAATCCGAAAAGAATAACTGAAAGGTGAAGAACCGCAATATTGTTCAAAGAACCTGTTTTAAAATTTCTATATTGTTTTTTCAAAAACAAGCTCTTTTTAGTCAGACATCTTGCTTTTGCCAGTCAACTTCATTGCCGACAACTCTTACTGCAGGAAGTGCAATAAGCTGAAGAATGTGCTCATTTTTAATATCAATATCAGCTTCTTCCAAAAGCTGTACAAAAGACTCCACCCGATCCATATCTTCCACAGTTGCAGTAATAAGCATAGAATACCGCTGCTGATCATTCTCCGAAGGGACAAGCCCGCTGAATAGCGGATAATCATGTCCGAGAATTTTCTCAAGATTCATCCCCTCAAAAGTACATCCATCCTCTATACCGCAGGATGTCAGCGCTAAAAGGATATCATCCTTATATTCGGTTTTGAAAAGGTGTATGACAATAAGAAACATCTAATCGTTCCTCCGTTAAACTCTTAATAAAGGTCACTCCTGCCTTTCACCGGCTTTTGTTAAAGCCCATTTTGTCAATACAGGGCCCAAAACCTCAGTTATAATTGTAGTAAACAGCAATATATTTATTACAAGAACGGCAAGATTTGTACCTGCTTCTCCAAAATCCCCTCCACCGAATTCTTTCTTTACAACTATAGCAAGAGCAATTGCAACACCTACCTGAGGCACAAGAGCAAAACCTATATATTTTCTGACAGTATGCTGTGCCTTGCCAACTATTGCTCCGAGACTTGCTCCCCCTACTTTACCTATGATTCTTGCAAGAAGATAAATTAAACCCATAAATCCTATTTTGGGGAAAAGCCCTATGTTCAAATGCGCTCCGGCAAATATAAAGAAGTATGCAAAAAACAGCGGTGATAATGTCTCTGCAATTTTTGTACTTCTGTTTGTCAGCATGGCATTCATATTTGTCACACCTACTCCAAATGACATTGCAGCAAGAAGACTTGATAAATGAAATTGGTGTGCAATACCAAGAGTGAAAAGAAGGAATCCTGACAAGCCGAGAAGCAGTTCATCAGGAAACCGGACTTTTCGGAAAAGCAGTACATAAACAATGCTGGATACAAGCCCAAGTGATATTGCTGATAATATTTCTACAACCGGTGCCGCAATAACACTAACAATAGACATGTGAGTAGCCATCATCATATTTTTTGCAACAATAGAAGCAAACACAAAAATAATCAGAGCAAAAGCATCGTCAATTCCCACAACTGCAAGAATTGTAGATGTTAACGGCCCTTTTGCTTTATACTGCTGAATAACATAAACCGTTGCAGCCGGGGCAGTTGCAGATGAAACAGCTCCCATAATTAAAGCTTGATATATTTTACTGGGGTCCATAATGTAAATCGAGACTGAAACAATAATAAAAGCACCGACAGATTCAAAAAGTGCAATAAGTATTATAGACTTTCCAAGTTGCTTGAAGACCGATTTTCTGAGTTCAGACCCTATTGTAAACCCGATAATTCCCAGTGCAAAATCATTAACAATATCAAGCCTGTCCAGGATCTCAAGATGAAATATTTTCAGAACTGATATTCCGAGTATCACACCTGAAATAACATATCCGGTTACAATCGGCAGTCCGATTTTGCTTGTACCACGTTTGGCAAAAAACGCAACAATAGATGCTATTGCAAGATAAAGTAAAGTATTTAATTGTCCCATGGTTTCTACAGCTTATTAAAGATGTTTAATACTTCTTCCGGAGATTTTGCAGCAAGCAGTTTCTCCCGCCTGTCCTTCTTCTTTAGTACAAGAATTATCTTGGAAAGAATCTGGAGATAAACCCGGTGCTGATGCTCTGCACCTGCTATAAGAAATATTAATCTTACAGGTTTATTATCTATCGTTCCCCAGTCAATTCCTTTTTTTGTAATTCCTATACCTATTACAATATCAGAGACAGTATCTATTTTTACATGGGGAATTGCTATTCCAAGGCCTATTCCTGTACTCATTAAATTCTCTCTATCGAAAACTGCTTTTTTAAATGCTTTATTATCTTCGATTTTCGGAGATTTGCTTAAAAGAGCTGCCATAGTATTCAATGCCGATTTTTTATCATCTTCTTCCAAAAATGTAACAAATAAAGGATCAAGATAATCTTTCAAATATACCATTAAACCATACCTCCCGGTAAATTGTTTTCACGGCTAAATAATACAACAATTTTTTACAATAGCAACTAAAATCTTGGCTAATAAAAAAAAAATTAATATTTCTTAAAAATCAAGATATTGATTCTCACTAACAATTACCTGTGTTAGTGAAAAAAGGGGGTTAAGAAAAAAAATCCGCTGTCCGATATTATATAATATATAATAATTCGGACAGCGGATATAAAATCAAACAGCCAGGTTACTTGCCTTCAAGTTCGTCAGCAAGCTTGCCTGCATCGAACAATTTGCGAAGAGCTTCGGAAATATATGCTGTATGTACTGCAACAGCACGGTTCTTTATATCATCATACATAAACCTTCCCGGAAGACTCTCTATATTCCCATCAAAGATAAGTCCCACAACCTCAGCTTCTTTATTTATAACCGGAGATCCTGAATTTCCGCCAATAATATCACAGCTGCTCACAAAATTAACCGGAGTAGAAAGATCAAGTTTGTCTTTTCTGTCCCAGAATCGTTGAGGCAGCTTGTACGGGCCTTTGTTGTCAAAGCTTAAAGCCCTGTCATAAAGACCGTAAAGAGTGGTTTTGTAAGGAGCTTTTGTACCATTCATGGGGTATCCTTTTACTGCCCCATACGATAAGCGAAGTGTAAATGTTGCATCAGGATATATATCCTTGCCATAAATTTCAAACCTTGCTTTGGCAATTTTCTCAGTTGCAACATTAAATATACTCTCCATGTGTTCTTTGTTCCACTTTATATTGTCCCTCAAAATCGGATCAATCCTGCGCGCCAGAACAATGAGAGGGTCCTTACATTTTTTAACTGCTTTTTCTCCGCCTTCAATAAGTTTCTTTCGGAAATTAACATCGCATAGTTTTGTATTGGCTACAAGATATTTTGATATTTCCTCAGGAGTTTTATTTTCCAGGACAGCTTTAATAAACGGATCGTCTCTGCCAAGGCCTTTTAGAGAGAGCTTAAGGCTCCACGCAAAATTAGCTTCTTCCAAATCTTTGTATATTGGGGCTGGCGAAAATAGTCTGAATTTAAGATTTTCAAGCTGAGCATCATGATATCCGTTCAAACGGTCTGAATCCGGCTTTTTTACTTCAGCAACATATCTTACAATACTTGTTGCAATTCCGGAAAGCCTTGAACCGAACAGGGATTGATAAAACTGTTTTACAATCCTGTCCTGATCAGTTGACATCAGCTTTTCAATTGTTGTCCATGCATCTCCGTATTTTTTCTGAAGTTCAGGATCTGTAGCAATTTTTGCCCTGAGAGCATCTTCCTGTTTTTTATAATTATTCATTAATGTTGAATCAAGGAGACCCTCATATTCTCCGGTCATAGCCTTTTTCCCATTCTCAAGGCCAAAAATTCTTATAAGCGCCCGCCTCTGCTGCTCAGGGCCTTTTTTTGAATAATCTCTTAACATTACAATCCACGATTTAATAAGATCCAGAACCATGGGGTATCTGAAATCTCTCTGGTACTCAAGCTGGGCAAAGGTAAACAGCCTGTCTGTTGAGCCCGGGTTACCTGATACAAAAACTAACTCGTTATCCCCTGCTCCGGCCTTGTTCCATTTGAAATAGTTATTGGATTTAAATGGTTTGCCATTTTCATAAACTCTGAAAAATGCAACATCAAGATCATATCTCGGATATGTGAAATTATCAAAATCTCCGCCATAATATGCTGCCTGGCGTTCGGGAGCAAAAACAAGGCGCACATCAGTATATTTCTTGTACCTGTACAGCCAGTACTCGCCGCCGTGATACAGAGAAACAACATTTGACCGAAGGCCTGTTTTATCTTTACTCTCTTTTTCTATCTCTGCGATAACAGCCTCTTTTGCTTTTAAAGCATCCTGAGCACTCATTCCCTCTTTTACCACAGCTTTGACTCTTGAGGTTACATCTTCCACAGATATTAGAACATTAACTTCAAGGTCAGAGCTTTTCAGTTCATCCTTGTAAGTCGGAGCATAAAATCCTGTTGCAACGTAATTTTTTTCTGCAGTAGAAATTTTCTGAAGCTGGCCTACTGCAACATGATGATTTGTCATTACAAGCCCGTCAGGACTGACAAACGAACCTGACCCGCCGTCCATAAAACGTACACTTGCAAGCCTGACATGATCTAACCACTCCTGAGTAGGTTTAAATCCGTATTTCTCCATCAATCGCTTAACAGGAGGATTGTCAAATGTCCACATTCCCTCGTCCGGTGATGCAAAAACCGCTGAAACAAGTAAAGTAACAGCAATAATTAACACCGCCCGCAGTAATTTCTTTCTTTTCTGCATACCAATCTCCTCTTGATAGATTTTACTCTGTTTTCCGTCCCTTATAATTAACAGACGTTTTTCTGAGCAATAAGTTTCATTTTTACATTTAACATATGTTGTACGAATATATAAAATATTTGTTTCAAATGGTACAATTTTATATATTATAGTGATTTATTTCTCAAAAGCCATAATTGTTCTATGTTTTATTAGAATTAAAGGAGAAAAAAATAAATAATATCATTAAGAAAAAAATTTTCTTTTACCGCTGGATTGTGAAGAAAAAGAATATTAATTCACTTGCATTTAGTTATATTTATATTTACCTTACCAAACATGTAACAATAAGACATAAATTTCAGGTCTTTTAAATACATAAAAAGCAATGGCAAACAGCGTTTACATATCAACAAATTTAACAAAAAATCAGCTTGTTTTCATACAGCTGCTGAATGACAACGAAATTGAATATTTTACTATTTATGACATTGAAGAACGACTGAACCGTAAATTTTGCAATATAAACGAAGTGCTGGAAAATCTGGTTCAAAAAAATTTTATTTATCGTCTTCAAAAAGGATATTACGCTGTTAAAAATTTTAATAATCCGAATGTAATAGGGACATTTATTTCCAAAAACAGTGCTGTTGCTTATTGGTCTGCCTTGAATACACACAGTCTTACTTCACGCTTTCCCAACAAAGTATTTATTCAAACAACAAAGCGTAAAAAAAATAAAACAATATTAGGTGTGAATTATAAATTTGTAACAATCACAGATAGAAAAAGAACAGGCATAACAAATATCGGCTACGGCAACAACCGCTACCCAATAACTGACATCGAAAAAACAATCATTGATTGTTTCGATCTGCCAAAATATTCCGGTGGTTTTGATTTACTGATTGGATCATTTGCACAGGCAAAACTAAACAGTAAAAAAATGATCAAATATTCCAAAGCGATAAATAATATCTCAGCTATAAAAAGACTTGGTTTTTTATCCGAGTTGCTGAATAAAAGAGGATTACAGGCATTTATAAAGTATGCAAAACTTATGGTAAACAATAAATATAATTTAATTGATTCCACAGGCGGCGAGTGCGGAGAATTTGTTTCAAGCTGGCGGTTAAGATTAAATGTAAGCAGAGATAAAATTTTTAACCTTAGTAAAGAATTTTATTAAAATGATCTTGAAAAAGGAAATAACGGACAAATCTGTTGAATGGAAAGTTCCTCCGGATACGGTTGATAAAGATTGGGTATTGGGACATTTTCTTTCAGCATTTTATTCAATTGATGAGAATAAAGAAAAATTGCTTTTTAAAGGCGGAACTGCTATTCGCAAATGTTACTTTCCATATTACCGATTCTCCGAAGATCTTGATTTTACTTCAAGTACTGAGAATTACAAATTGACAAAGAAAATACTGAACAAGGTAACTGATACAGTAAAAAATAATTCCGGAATTCTCTTTCATCTTCACAAAATTTCCGAACTCAGATACAAAGACATGCTGACCGGTTATCAGGCAAAGTTAAAATACTGGGGAGCCAATCATTCCAAAAATCAGGAACCACCCAATCCAAACAGATGGATGACCAGCATTAAAGTGGAAATTACTCTATATGAAAAAATTGTATTTAATCCTGAATTAAAAAAACAGCTTCATCCTTATTCGGATTTGATCTTAAAAGATACAGGTAAAATACCCTGTTACAATTTGAAAGAGGTTGTTGCAGAAAAAATCAGAGCGCTAATTCAGCGCTCATACACAGCTCCACGCGATTATTACGATATTTATAAATTGAGTAATTCGTTTACTAAAAAAGATTGGAAAGAGATAAAATCAGCTTTTTTAGAAAAGGCGAAATTTAAGGGTTTAGAATATAAAAACTCTGAACAGCTAATAAATCCAAAATCAACAAAAATAATTAAATCTGCATGGGAAAGCAGTTTGAGACATCAAATACCAGCAACTGACCTGCCCAATGTGGATGATGTTGTTCAGAATTTGACAGAATTGTTTAAAAAAAACTTATAAAACATGTAAAATAATTTAATCCTAAATACAGGAGAAGATATAACTTATTGATTTAAGAACAATTCAACAATTAACGCTTAGACTGAAAATAATTGTATGCAACAGGGATAGAAATGAAAATTCCTAATAAAAACATACCAAGCCCTTCCGCAGAAAAAAACAACATAAGCGGAGCAAACAGAATGATGCCAAATAAAAAAATGAAAAATATGGATTTTAAGCAAGCATTCATCTCTTCAGGAAAAAATCTTTTTTATGCTATTCCAATGATTGCAGGAATACTGTTTCTTTTCGGATTCATACAGGTTTTTCTTCCTTCAGATGCAATGGCAAAACTTTTTTCCGGAAACATAATTACTGACGCACTGGTAAGCGCAGTAACAGGCAGTATAATAACAGGAAATCCCATAAACAGCTATATTATAGGAGGAGAACTGCTTAAACAGAATGTAAGTTTTTTTGCAGTAACAATATTTATTACTGCATGGGTGACAGTCGGTGTTGTTCAGCTTCCTGCAGAAATAGATTTCCTCGGTAAGAAATTTGCAATTTTAAGAAATTTGACATCTCTGGTTCTTGCAATAGCAGTTTCAGCATTAATTGTAATTACATGGAAAATTCTTTGAAAATGGAAAAAACAAAAAACAAACACCAAAGCAGGTTAATATTCTTTCTTATTGTAGTTCTCTTATACATAATTTCTTTTCTTGTTGACAGTGGGAGAACAGAAAAAGCTGTTATGCACAGTCTTCTTTTAATTGTAAAAATCCTGCCTGTTCTTGTTCTTGTTTTTCTTTTTATGGGGTTAATAAATTTTTTCATCCGGCCCTCAAAATATGTAAAACTCTTCGGCAAAGAGTCCGGATTAAAGGGATGGGCTATTGCCCTTGTACTCGGAGTAATCAGCCACGGATCGGTTTATGTCTGGTATCCCATGCTCGGCGAATTGCAGGAACATGGTATGAGGCCGGCTTTAACAGCTGCTTTTATATACAGCAGATCAATCAAAATTCCGCTTTTGCCAATGATGATTCTTTATTTCGGGTGGAAATATACGGTTATTTTTATTGTTTATATTCTGATTGCCTCAGTATTTGAAGGTTTTATAATGGAAAAACTGATGACAAAAAAAATGGATTTGCCCTGGAAATAATGGTTCCGTTTTGAATTGGGTAGGTAATATGCAAAAAAGAGCAAAGATCAATGAGTTCATTCTAAAAACAATGGAAATCAAACCTGTACGCAATAAGGTTCATAGTCGTATATGAAATTAAATATTTTAGTCAACTACCACCGTTAGAAACGGTGGCTTGTAAAAAACCCTGAAAGGTGCAACTATTCCAAATTATCAATATCCAAACAAGTTCTGTTCCTTTTCTCTCTCTTTCTTCTCTTGATATTTTACAT
>JAGGVB010000229.1 GCA_021158245.1 bacterium
CTTGTAAAAACCAAACCCGAAAAATTGCCAACTGAAATAACAGATGCCGTAGTTACAATAAACTCAGACATCCAATCTGTACAATTTACTCACATCAAAAAAGGTGTTTATCAGGATGTTGTTCAAAAACTCATTGTTAAATCCGGTATGAAGTACAATTTAAATATAGAACTAACGGATGGCAGGATAATTACAGGCCAGACAATATTGCCTGGCCATTATAAAATAACCAGTCCTTCTGCGGGAGACACAATACAGCATTTTTTAAGCCAGAAACTTGACACTCTGCTTCTACCTCATGTTAAATGGACAAAAAGCGTCGGCGCAAAGTATTATACAGTACTGTTGGATTTAAATGACAGCCTTATGACTAATAAAGCGGTAAGTACATTTCGCAATGATATTATATTCCCTGAACTCATACCAAAATTTTCGTGGGGTGATACAATAGAATGTGAAAAACTGGTTAAAACCAATTTATATGTATTCGCACGTGATTCATCGGCAAGATTTATTCCTATGACAAGAGCATTTCTTGATTCATTTACTGATTATACTTCCATGGAAGAGGATGATTGGTTTAATGGGTTCCAAGATAAAATTCAGGGTTATGACTCTACAAAAATCAAGCTTTACGGGGCAATAGGAGTTTTTAACGGTATAAGTATGGAAAAAGAGGAAATATATATGAAAGTCAATATTGACTGGTTAGGGATAAAAAACGAGTAAATAATGCTCTGTAAATATAAAATAAAAATAATTTTAATAATGCTTTTTATTACACTCCCTTTATTCGGCCAGTCTGAAAATATAAGGATCACTGGGATTGTAATATCACAAAAAACAGGAAGGCCGCTAAAAAATGTTAATCTTGAGCTGATTGTTTCTCATATCGGAACTGCTACAAATAAGTACGGAAGATTTATTTTTACATCTATAAAAACACTGGATGACACTATCCGTGTCACAGCTATAGGATATAAAACTGTTTGTATCCCTGTAACCATACGTAGCGAAAAAATAGTATCATTATCAATAAATTTAGAGTCTGCCATTGTTCCGCTTTTACCAGTTACAATACAGGCTGACAGAACAGAAAAAGCAGACTATTTATTGTATGAGCCTTCTGCAAGAGAATTAAGCGGAAGAGAATTAGAGCAGATTCCTTCAACAGTAATGGCAGATTTATATAAAACTCTCCAAAAAGTACCCGGTGTAACTTTCACAAATGAAGCATCCACTCAAATGAATGTAAGAGGCGGAAATTTCGACCAGAATTTGATAATGCTGGATGGGGCTGCGGTCTACTACCCTTTTCATCTTCTCGGTCTTTATTCGAGTTTTAATCTGGATATGATTAGAACAGTTGATTTTTCAATTGGGGGCTTTTCTGCCCGCTTTGGTGATCGCCTGAGTTCTGTTATAGATATTCATACAAAAAGCCCTGAAGAAAAAATTGTCAATAACATAGACATTAGCCTAGTTGGAGCAGGCCTGACAGCAGGAGGCAAAATAAACAAGAAAACAAGATGGCTTCTTTCTGCAAGAACAAGTTACATTGATATGATCAGTAAACTTGTAAAAAAGAAACTGCCATATAGCTTTTATGATATTTTTTCTAAATTGGAATTTAAACCGGCACAGAAACAGACAATTAGTATTAATTTTTTTAAAACAAAAGACGGGGTATATCTTGATGACAAACAAAATGAATTCCTTGAGTCGTCAACTGATACTTCAAAAACAGGATATCAGAGAATTAATAAAAATAATTTTTCATGGTATAATACAATTATATCATTACAGTGGGATTGGCTGATTAATGAAAAAATCAGATCTCATTTTCAGACATATGTAAGTAGTGTTGCAAACTCATTTAAAAATTATTATACTGCTGATTTCCCTGACAATCTTGACGATAAATATTTAAAGAGCATGCAAGAATCACAACAATATATTAATGAACTTAATGAAAAAACACATTCAAACGTCAAGAATTGTTTCCATGATTTTACAACAAAATTTTTCGTTAAGTGGAATATTAAAAGTTTTCTGAAAGTAAATTCCGGCTTTCAGATATCCCGTTTTCATACAAATTACCAATGGAATGGGCTTTATGATATAAATGATAAATTCAACTTGTTTTTTGATGATTCCGGTGATTCGCTGCTTTTTAATAAATTTTTTTCATCATCATCTTTTTACAGCGAGTTAAATTTGGATATTAATCCGGTATTCCATGTCAGGCAGGGTATAAGATTATCAAAATGGGGCTTCAGCAAAAAAATTATTGTTGAACCGCGTTTGAATATTAAATATGATTTTACGGAGAAATGTGATATAAAATTGGCATTCGGTAGATTCTCTCAAGGAATAGCTACTGCACTGGAAGACGGATTAATAGGGTTTTTGGAATTGTACTTTCCGGTAGATGTTGGGAAAACAGTCGAAACTTCATATCATTATCTTGCTAATATATCGTACAAACACAAAATGGGCGGAAAGATTTCATTAAGCTGTTACTATAAAAAATTTTCCGGACTTCTAAAGTCGACAGGGCCTGAACCGAGTTTTAGGCAAACACCTGGCCGTGCTGCAGGTGTGGAAATTGAATTAACAGGTAAAGTTTTAGGCTGGAATGGATGGATTAGCTATGTTTTGTCAAACAGCAAGAGGACTGCAGGCAATGTTACATATGATACCAATTTTGACCAGAGGCACCGTCTTGAAATATGCCTGAATAAAAAATTCAAGAGCGGGTGGTCAATATCCTCTTTCTGGGAATTCCATACAGGACAGCCCTATGCAGCTGGGGGCTACCAGGCTTTGATACCTGGTATCTCAATTTTTCGCCCTTTGGGAGAACAGCACCTGGATTCGGATTTATTCTATATCCCCTACAATATAAATGTTCCCCGCGGCAGAATACGTTATCCAAATTACCACAGATTAGACATATCAATAAAAAAAGCGATAAAATTAAAAAAATGTGTATTAAAACCGTATCTGAATATACGTAATGTTTACTATAGAAAGAATGTACTTTTTTACAGAGATATTGAATTTTCTTACGATTTTGATAACGGTAAGCTTGTCAATCCTCATATTGAAAGAGATGCATTTGTTTTACCGATAATTCCAACAATGGGATTGAGAGTAAGTTTTTAGTTGTTAAAAATTAAATCTCATCCTGTCGAAGAAGAGGGTAATACAATTTTAATACGTTTTATCTCCCACGGAGATACGACCCTCAAGATCTGTCTATATAATTCTTTGTCATCCATACTTTAATATGCTATATCCTGTGTTCTACTTTCAAACAGTTGCCGGAAGAAATAGAATAAAAAAGTAAATAATATGTAAAAAGTACTTGCATCAAAGAAAAACAATTACTATCTTGATTTTGACTGACCGGTCAGTTATTGACTGACTGTTTATTCAGTTAATGAACGGAGGAAAAGGATGGCAAAGTTTGACCGTAAGGCAAAAGAGAAATCTGAGAGAATACAGGATATTGTTGATTCTGCAATGGAGCTTTTTGCGGAGAAAGGTTTTCACGAAGTTACAATGGACATGATTGCTGAAAGAGTGGGATTATCCAAAGGAACGCTGTATCTCTATTTTAAAAACAAAGAGACACTGTTTATTTCAATAGTACAGGAAAAGACTGATCTGCTTTTTCATAAATTAATTGAGGCGGTAAAAACGGAGGGGGAATACGGATTCAGGTTGGAAAAATTTATTTACAATTATCTGAATTTTTTTGACGAGTACAGATACTATTTTAAGATCATACATTCAGAAAAGAGCCGGGTTGACTGGGACAGCAAAAATAGAATGCGAAAGCATGTTCTTGAGTCCTATATGAGATTTCAGAATTTAATTCTATCATTTGTCAAAGAGGGAATTGAATGCGGATATTTGAGAAATATTAATTCTGAGGTTGCTATGAAGTCTCTTCGCGGTATTTTAAATTCTTTTACTTTCGACGTTGTATTAAATGCTGGTGAAGGAGAATTAAAAGCTCAGGTACCAGATGTACTGGATGTCTTTCTTAACGGGACAGTCAATAAATAATTTGATATTTATTAGGAGAAGAAGATGGTGAAAAAGAAACTAATACCTGTTATAGTTATTATGCTTATCCCATTAGTTGCAGGGTTTGGCGCAGACGGAAAATTGGGAATCGGATTCAGAGCTTCAAGCCTGAAATCCGTAAAAGGTACTTTCAGGGATAATGTTGCTATGTCGGATTATGTGAATTCTGCTGCAGGTTACGGCCTGATCATACGTCAGCAAATTTCAAAAGGCTTTAGTGTGGAGCTTGGGGTTGATTATGGATTTATGAAGTTGTCGCAGAATTGTAAAATTGATGAATCAAAAAATCCCGGTTGGGTTCTGCCGCGTATCTCAGCAAGCAATATTGTGCCGATTGTAAGATGGATTGTAGTACCATCTGTCAAATTTGGCGTTGATATTGTACCGTGGCGGTTTACAGAGGATGGGCCAAAAGGAGAGACCTCTCTTTTTGAGGGTGAAAAAGTGCAGAAAATGAGCTTTGGGCTGCATGGAGGAGTTGAATTGGAGATTCCTCTTGCAAAATGGATTTCACTAATTGCAGAGGGAAGATATACATATCTGTTCTGTCGGGACAATTTTTTCTTTGGAGAAACATTTTCCGAACAGGGACTTTTCAGCTTTAGCGCTGGAGTGACTGTTTTTCCCTTTTAGATTCAGGAGGATATTAAATGAAAGCAGTGTATAGATTAGTTTTATTGATGGTTTTTGCAGGAGTCAGCACACAAGAGGGCTGGTGTGTACAGAAAATGACATTTAATCTTAAACAGAGCATAGAAACAGCTCTTGAGCATAACAGTACTCTTGCACAGACCAAACAGGATGTCTTTGCAGCAAGGGCAAAATTGGGTGAAGCCCGAACAGGATTTTTCCCAAAGGTTACAGGGAATGGAAATTATACAAAACTTGATGTTGCACCATTTATGCCCGGCAAGATATTTGCCAATTTCAGCGGAGCTCCTGCAGATGCATTCCCAAAGCGCATACCAATAGGGCAGGATAAAATTTACAGTTTCGGCATCAGAATCCAGCAGCCGATATTTACAGGATTTAAAGTAGTAAACGGGTATAAGATTGCCTCGGAAGGCGTAAAAATGGCTGATGCACAGATGCAGAAGAGTGAGGGCGATGTTACTTTTCAGGTCATTGAATCTTACTGGAATTTGATAAAGGCACGTGAGTTTGTAACTGTAAGCAGAGAAGCAGTCGAGCAGATGAAAAGTCATGTAAAAGATCTTGAAAACATGTTTTCTCTCGGTATGGTTACAAAAAATGATCTGCTAAAAGCCCGCGTCCAGTTATCCTCAATGGAAATAAGCAGCATGCGCGCTGCAAACGGAGAGGAACTTGCGGAAAAGGCATTTTGCAATGTGATGGGTATTCCTCTTGACACGGAGGTAGAACTTACAGAGCCTTTGGAAACTGTACCTGATGATTCAATATCTGTATCTGTGGAACAGAGTATTAATGCGGCCATTGAGAACAGGCCTGAATTAAAAATGATGCTGCACGGAATCAGGGCAAGTAAAAAAGCTGTTGATATTGCGCAGGCAGGATACATGCCGAATGTTGCACTTGTAGCAGATTACGGGTATAAACGTCCGGACAGAGAATATGCCAATCAATTCTACAATACATGGACAGTCTCTCTTGTTGCATCAGTTAATATTTTTGACTGGGGTGAAACGTATTACAAAAAAATGCAGGCAAAATCAAATGTAATAAAAATGCAGGAAAATTATAAACAAGTTCAGAACGCAATTAAACTTGAAACAACCTCCATTGTGCTTCAGTTAAGGGAAGTGGAAAAGAGAATTTCAGTTGCAAGGGATAATGTTTCTCAGGCAAAGGAAAATTATAAAATTACAGATAATATGTTCCGTCAGGGCATGGCAACCAATTCCGAAGTGCTGGATGCATCAACACTTCTTACAAAAGCGAAAACGGACTATATTACAGCACTTGCAGATTACAGAATAACTCTTGCACGATACAGAAAAGCAGTAGGCGTTATTGGAAAAGGAGAATAAGATTATGAGAAAGAAAAATCAAAACAAGTTCAGAATAAATGTTGTTTTAAGTGGAATATTGTTTGGAATTTTTGCTTTGACAATAATAAATGGCTGTACAGGTTCAAAAAAAGATAAAAAAGTACAGAAAAAAATATTTCCGGTAGAAGTAAAAATTGCCGACAAAGGAAATATTGAGCAGAGATTTGAGTTTACAGGAACTATTGATGCATGGAAAAAACTGAATCTAATCCCTGATGTAGGCGGTAAGATATCAAAAATATTTGTTAATATAGGAGAAAGAGTCTCGAAAGGTGATATTTTATCCGAGTTGGAACAAAAAACATTTTTGCTCAGGCTTGAACAGGCAGAAGCCGGATATGCTGTTGCAGAAGCTGGTTTTGTAAGTGCAGAGAAAAATTATCAAAGAGCTTTACAATTAAAGAAAGAGGAATCAATGAGCACCCAGCAGTTTGAGCAGATTGAAACAGGGTATCAATCTGCAAAAGCTCAGTTAAAAAGTGCAACAGCTTCATTGGATCTTGCAAAATGGCAGGTGGATGTGTCAGTTATAAAAGCTCCCTTTTCAGGTGTTATTACTGCAAAGTATTTGAATGAAGGCGACATGATAAATCCTCAAATGCCTGGTGCTCCGGGAATTGTTCAATTAATGGATTTATCAAAACTTAAAATTCAGGTTTTTGCTTCGGAAAAAGAGATAGCTCAAATTAAAAAAGGCCAAAAGGCCATTGTGTATCCAGATGCATTGCCGGACATGGTAGTTTACGGAAAAGTCGCCAATGTAAATATGGCAGCAAATCCTGCAACAAGAACATTTCTTGTTGAGATAAGTGTGCTGAATAAAGAAAATATTTTAAAAGCAGGAATGTTTTCCCGGGTAGAAATCATAGTAAACGAAAAACAGGGGACAATTATTGTTCCTTCTGATGCAGTTCTCGGCAGAGTCGGTGATTATCATGTGTTTGTTGTTCATGATAAAAAGGCCGTACGTCAGAGTGTAAAACCAGGTATTAAACAGGATAATTTTATGGAAATATTAGACGGCCTGGCAACAGGCGATAGTGTTATTGTCACTGGCCAGGATATTGTACAGCACGGGTCTTCTGTTATTGTGAGCGCATTGGGAGGTAAGTAATATGAATCTTCCTGAGATAGGAGTTAAACGGCCGATAACCACCTTATCAGTTTTTCTGGTTATCCTTATAGTCGGGCTTGTCAGTTTATCAAAACTCGGTATTGATCTGATGCCTGATATAACTCTGCCTGCTGTGACCATTACTACAGTTTACCCCGGAGCAGGTACAGAGGATGTTGAAAAAAGGTTGACAAAGGTTATTGAAGATGCGGTAAGTACAGTACCGAATGTAGATAAAGTTGTATCAAAATCCGTTGAGAACATATCTTCTGTTGTAGTCATTTTTAAATGGGGTACAAATATTGATGCTGCTTCTCTTGATGTTCGCGAGGCAATGAGTGTTGTTGGGCCGGTTATGCCAAGCGATGCAAAAGATCCTATGATATTTAAATTTGATGCTTCTCTTATGCCTGTTTTGTTTATGGGTATAAGTGCAAAAGAGAGCTATCCTGATCTATATAAAATCATCGATAAAAAACTTTCTGATCCTCTTTCACGTGTTTCTGGAGTTGGATCTGCCAGTGCGTGGGGTGGACTTGTAAGACAGATCAATGTAAAAATTGACGGATCTGCACTTGCTGCAAGAGGATTGTCCATAGGCAGAGTTACTCAGATGCTTGCGGCTTCAAATATCACTATTCCTGCGGGAAATATTGAAATCGGAACAAGAGATTATTCAATTCGAGTACCGGGTGAGTTTAAAAATGTAAAACAGATTGGTAATGTTGTAATTGGAAATTCAAGGGGCGTTCCTGTTTATCTTAAGGATGTTGCAGTTATTGAAGACGGGTTTAAAAAGCAGCAGAGAATTACACGAATGGACGGTGTACCCAGTCTTATGCTTATTGTACAAAAACAATCAGGTGCAAATACGGTAAAAGTTGCAGATGCGGTTTGGAAAAAAATTAAAGAGATTGAACCTACTCTTCCAAAGGATATTGAAATTAGGGCTGTGTTTGACGGCTCTCAATTCATCCGGCAGTCTATTAATAATCTTGCAGGCACTGTTCTCTGGGCTGCAGTTCTGGTTGTGCTTGTTGTGCTGCTGTTTTTACGAAATGTAAGATCAAGCCTTATTATAGCATTTATTTTACCATTTTCACTAATTGTAGCTTTTATATTTTTGTACACAGCAGGATATACTATAAATATAATGTCATTATCGAGCCTTGCAATATCTATCGGAATGGTTGTTGATAATGGAATAGTAGTTTTTGAAAATATCTACAGACACAGGACTGAGTTTAGTGAAGGGCCGAAAGACAGTGCAGTATTCGGCACGAGAGAGGTGGCATCTGCAATTACTGCATCTACTCTAACAACAGTTGTCATATTTATTCCGCTTCTCTTTGTGGAAGGTATTGCAGGTATACTGTTTAAAGAGCTTGGATTTGTGATTATTTTTGTCCTGGCAGCTTCTCTTTTTACTGCCTTGTACCTTACACCGATGCTCTCCTCACGTATGCTGAAAGTTGATAATGATACCAGCGGATCAACTTCTAAAAGCAAATTTTTTGTGTGGAGTGAAAAGCGTTTTCAAGATTTGGAGAATTTCTATTCAAATGTTCTTCAAAAAGCTTTGGCACATAAAAAACGTACGATTTTTACAGGTATTGCAATTTTTGTTGTAAGTATGTTTATGTTTAAATTTGTACATACCGAATTTTTTCCTCAGGCAGACCAGTCTGAACTGACAGGTATTGTGGAACTAAACGAAGATGCCAGACTTGATGAGACAAATAAAGTAATGCAGAAAATAGAGAAGCTAATTGATGAAAATGTGCCTGAAAGGAAGGTTATTACATCCAGATGCGGAACCAGTGAATTCGGTGTGGGAGTTGCAATGGGTAGAAGTGAAGGCACAAATGTTATCAGTATTCAGGGAACTCTTGTGCCTAAAAAAGAACGCAAGGCATCGGACAAAGAGATAGCATACAGGTTAAGTAATCTAATTAAACAGATCCCCGGAGTTAAAACAGTCGACTTTACGCCGAGTGATCCATTCACTTCTCTGTTTGGTGGAGGAAAACCAATTGAAGTGGAGATATACGGTTATGATCTCGATAAAACCATGTTATTTGCGCAGCAAGTAAAAGAGGCAATGCTGAAAATAAAGGGAACAACTGATATTACTGTCTCACGCGGATCGGAAAAAACTGAATACTGGGTTGATATTGACAGGGCAAAGGCTGCATC
>JAGGVB010000230.1 GCA_021158245.1 bacterium
AACCGTTACGGTTTCTCAGGAAGATACGGTGGAGAATACTTGTTTCAAATGAATATTAACGGTATTGCTTCTGAAACAGTCAGGCGGACCGTCCTTCTTTTTGATTCTGTACGGCCGGAACCAGGAGAGCAGGAAGTTGTGCTTGCAGCAGGCAGTTCTGGAATACTTCTGCATGAATCAATCGGACATGGCCTTGAAGCTGACTTTAACAGAAAAGGTATATCTGTGTTCAGCGATATGATAAACAAAAAAATAGCAGCACCGTTTGTTACAATTGCGGATGATGGAACAATCCCCCATTCAAGGGGTTCTGTTAATGTGGATGATGAAGGAATACCCGGGCAGAAAACAATTCTTGTTGACAAAGGGGTACTCAGAACGTTTATGCACGACCGCATCAGCGCCAAGCATTTTAAAACCGCTCCCACTGGAAACGGAAGAAGGGAATCCTTCCGTTATCCTCCTCTGCCGCGGATGAGAACAACTTACATGCTCCCAGGGCCTCATACAAAGGAAGAAATAATAAAAAGCATTAAAAAGGGTATTCTCGCAGAGTCTTTTACCAATGGCCAGGTTATGATTGGAGCCGGTGATTTTACATTTTATGTTAAATCAGGATATCTTATTGAGAACGGAAGGCTTACACGTCCTGTGAAAGATATAAATCTTATTGGAAACGGGCCTGATGTGCTTTCAAAAATAAACATGGTGGGCAATGATCTTGAAATAGACAGCTCTACCTGGACTTGCGGCAAAGACGGCCAGGATGTACCTGTTTCTCTCGGACATCCGACAATAAAGGTATCTTCCATTACTGTGGGTTCAGCAGTGTAAAAATAAGGCAGGTTTTAAAATATGGGTATAAATAAAGAAAAATGCTATCAAGCAGTAGAATTTGCAAAAAAGGCCGGAGCAACAGAATCTTCCGCATCTGTTAACAATCTTTTAAATACGGAAATAAGCGTCAGAAACGGAATTGCAGAATATATTGATCAATCTTTCCAGGAGTATCTTGATTTAAATATCTATATTAACGGGCGTTTTTCATCTCACTATACCAATATAACTGATGATAAAAATCTTAAAGATTTTGTAAATAATGCAGTTAATATGACCAGATTTCTCTCGCCTGACAAGGACAGATCTCTTCCTGACCCGTCGCTTTATCCGGATAACACAAACGCGGATATCGAAATCAATGATCCGGATTTTGATAAAATATCAACTGAGGACGCGATTCTTTTTGCAAAAGAGATTGACAGCGGTGCATTGACAGGAAATAAAAACATAATTTCCGCAACTTCAGACTGGAATCACGGAATATCAAAAAAATATATTGTACACAGTAACGGATTTGAAGCAGAGAGGATCTCTACCTATTTTTCCGCAGGCGCGGAAGTTACTGTAAGAGATAAAAATCAATCACGCCCTGAAGACTACTACTATGCTGCTGCAAGATTTAAATCGGGGCTTCCTGATCTTGCTTCCATTGGGGAAAATGCAGCGGAAAGGGCTCTTAAAAAATGCGGTCAAAAAAAAATTGAATCCGGATCATATACTGTTGTTATTGAAAACAGGGCTGCACGCAGGATTTTATCTCCGCTGATTTCTGCAATGAATGCCAAAGCTGTACATCTAAAAAGATCTTTTCTATGCAGAATGAAAGATAAAAAGATTGCATCTGAAAAACTCACATTAACAGACAGCCCTTTTATTAAACGCGGGCAGGGATCGCGTCTTTTTGACTCTGAAGGTATTGCAGCAAAAAAAAGAACTATTATCAGTAATGGAATTCTCAAATCATTTTACTCAAGTTGGCTATACAGCAAAAAGACAGGTCTGCCCCCCACTTCTTCATCTCCTTCGAATCTTATTTTCCACCCTGGTACAAGAGGCCTTGATTCAATTATTAAAAGCCTCAATAAGGGAATACTTATAACAAACTTCATAGGCGGCAATGCCAATAGTACTACCGGAGATTTCTCAATGGGGTTTCAGGGTTTCCTTATTGATTCAGGCAAAATACAGAGCCCTGTTAATGAAATGAATATCAGCGGGAATATGACATCATTATGGAATAATCTTGCTGAAGTCGGCAATGACCCCTTTGTTTATTCATCAACAATGACTCCATCTCTTGTATTTGTCAATGTTGATGTCAGTGGATTATAAACCCCCGACATTAAATTCATTCTCTTTTTCGAATGATTTAGTAACCATTAAATACATGTTTATTTAAACAGTTACTCCCTCACTTCTATATTCATTAAGTTTATTACGTAAAGTTCTGACACTTATTCCAAGCAGTTCTGCGGTTTTTGTACGATTGTTATCATTTTCCCTCAAGGTTGTAAGTATCAAATTCTTTTCAGATTCACGCAGTGTCATCATTGGCAGGTCTTCAATTCTTTTCTCAACAGCAGTTGACATCACACTGTCCAATATGGAGAAATGTTTAATATCCAGTATTTCCGTACCAGGTTCACACATTACTACAGTACGCTCAATACAATTTTCAATCTCACGTACATTACCCGGCCATTCTCTCTGCATAAGCATTTTATTGGCTTTTTCAGTTACACCCTTGATCGGGAGTTCATTCTCTTCTGCATATTTTTTTATAAAATGCTTAACAAGAAGAGGTATATCTTCCCGCCTTTCATTAATAGTCGGGAGATGAATCGGTACAACATTCAGTCTGTAGTAAAGATCTTCACGGAAATCACCTTTTTTCACTTCTTCCTCAAGATTTCTATTTGTTGTTGCAATAACCCTTACATCTACTTGAATGGGATGCCCGCTGCCGACTCTCTCGATTTCCCTCTCTTGAAGAACTCTCAAAAGTTTTGCCTGAAGTCCGGAGCTTATCTCGCTAATCTCATCCAGCAGGATAGTGCCGCCGTGAGCAAGCTCAAAACGCCCTTTTGTTGTTTTAATAGCTCCTGTGAAAGCACCCTTTTCATGGCCAAAGAGTTCACTCTCAACAAGCCCTTCGGGCAGAGCAGCACAATTAGTTGTAATAAATGGCCCGTTTTTTCTTTTACTGTTGTAATGAATTGCTCTTGCTACAAGTTCTTTTCCGGTACCGCTAGCTCCCTGGATCAGAACTGTAGCTCTGCTTCTTGCCACCATACGAATTGCATCAAAAACATTAAGCATTGGTTTGCTTTGGCCGATAATATTTTTAAATTGAAATTTTCTTCCCAATTCAGACTTTAAATATTCATTTTCCTCCACAAGATTCTGATAATTAAAATATTTATCAATAATGACCTCTAATTGGTCAAGATCAAAAGGTTTTGTAATGTAATCGAATGCACCTTGTTTCATAGCGTTTACTGCATTCTTAATTGAACCGTATGCAGTAACCATTATAACCCCTGTGGAACTGCCCTCCTTTTTAATTTTTTCAAGAACTTCCATTCCGCTTACGTCAGGAAGACGAAGGTCACTAATTAACAGACTGTACTCGTTTTCTTCAAGTTTAGCCATTGCCTCTTTTCCATTTACAGCAGTATCTACTTTGTAGCCCTTTTTAGAGAATGTTTCAAAAAGCAAATCACGTATCATCTCCTCATCATCAAGCACAAGAATGGATTTATCTTCCTGAATCATACAATCACCTTTCGTTTAAAAATATTTTGATTTTAAAATTATTCTTATCAATTTTATCAATTGTTATTTCACCTCCATGAATTGAAAGCATTTTAATCAATACTGCACAATTCAAACGTATTTCAACCGGTTCGCAATTTTTCATTACATCATATATTGTTCTGGTTTTACAAAAACAAATCTCTTTCTCATTTGTATGTACCAACATTGAAAGAACTGCCTGATTTTTAACAGGAGATACATCAATCTCTCTAATACTACTTTTTGAAAATTTAATTACTTTAAAAATTGAAAAAATAATTTTCTGCAGTACAAATCTGTCACCCTGTACTTGACACTTCTTGCCGGAAAACGCAGTTTTTATTCCGTTATTTAAATATCCATTTTCTGTCTGAAGCTCATTTGCCCAAATCTCCTTGACAAGTGCAGTAAGCTGAACGTTTTCTATCGACAATTCAGGTGTAATTGACAGATTCATTAAAGCAACCACAATCTCATTAACACCGAGGACTCCATTGTAAATTCTTTGTACTATTCTGCATTTAGGGTCATCACTGCTCAGGTCTCTTTCCAGAAGGCCTGTAAATCCGGCAATTCCTCCAAGCCCGTTTTTTATTTTATGCACAACATCTGTAATAAATTCCGGTTCCAGGAAAGAATTATTATCAATATCCGTTTTCTGAATATTACTTTTTTTACTTGTCATATACTTTTTCTGTAAAGGTTATTAATATGATGCTTTATATTATTTGCTCACCAATTAGAATGCTTACAAAAAATGTGCCTATATTTTCCATTAATCGGTATGTTCTTTTATATCATCTTTATTATCATACACTTAAACCAAAAAATGAAATTTTTTAGTCCGACTGTAAAATACAAAAATGGCCGATTTTAATTAAAATCAGCCATTAAATAGACTTAAATCTTTCAGATTGAAATTACTAAGCGTTTAAAACTGTACGAACTGCATTAAGCAGAGGCCTTACCTGAAAGGGCTTTTGCACAAATCCTGATACAAAATTCTTTGAGGACTCATCCTCAATAATTTCTTCGCCCATTTCCGAAGTAGTAATTATTTTGACTTTTTGATTCATCTTTTTCATAATATTAAGAACTTTTTTGACTTCCATTCCCGGCATCATCATATCCAGGATTATCAGATCTATTCTGTTAAGATATTTTTTATAAATAGCAAGGGCTTCGCTTCTGCTCTCGGCACTGATTACTTTATACCCGTATCTTGTAAGCATTTTTCTTGCAGTCTCACGGAAAACCTTCTCATCATCTACAAGTAATATTGTCTCTTTGCCGAGAATAGGTTCTTCACTCGCATTCAATAATTTTGATTTTTCCTTCGTCTTTACGGGGAAATGCATTTTAACAACAGTTCCCTTGAATTCCTGGCTGAATATTGACAGGAAACCGCCGTTTTTTTCAATTATCTCCTTTACTATGGGAATCCCCATACCATCATCCAATGAGTTTACTTTTTCTTTTCCTGAAGTTTTTAAAATTCTCTCTTTTACGGTTCCGCTCATTCCCTGTCCTGTATCAGTAATTTCAATCTGAATATACTTTCCAGGTTTTCCTCCATATTTCAACCATGGATTATCCTGGCCTAAAAACATATTTCGTGTTTTAAAAATAATTTTTCCGCCTTCAACCATAGCATCACGGGCATTTAAAGCAACCTGCAGAATTGCCTGCTGGATCTGGCTTGCATCTCCCTGAATCCTGTCAAGTTCATTTTCAAGCTGAGCTCTTATTGAAATGCTCTTATCCAACGTCCTGGACAAAATACCTGCAACTTCTTTTACAAGCTGATTTATATCCAGATCATTTACAATATATGAATTCCCCTGAGTATGCGCCATTAATCTTGATGTTAATTCTGTTGCTTTTTCCGCAGTAACAGTAATCTGCCTTATATCATCATAATATGGATTATCCGGTGATATCTCTTCACTTAATAGGGAACTGAAACCTAGTATACATGCAAGTAAATTGTTAAAATCATGTACTATTCCCCCTGCAAGCATACCTAGAGATTCCATTTTTCTTGCCTGGAGAAGAGTTCTCTGTACACGGTCATGCTCTTCCCTGTTCAGAAAATACCAAAGTTCTTTAACCGTACCGTTTGAAGATAATAATCCTGCTGTAACTTTTGCCTTTTTATTATCTCCGTTATCTGAAATAATAACAACATCATCAATTGAGATAAATTCTTCTTTAGTTACATTAGATGACAATTCTTTAATTTTATCGTGAAATTGTGTGTCAACAAATTCAATAAGGTTTCGCCCTATGATTGCTTCCTCTGAAGAATTAAAGAAGCCCTCAATCCACTTATTGGTCTTAATAATTTTTCCGTCCTCAACAAGGCATATTCCCATAAATGGGACATCAAAAATTGAAAGCTGGTGACTAATGCTGTTTATGTTCTCTAAAGGTTCAAATATTTTTTGATTTTTGTTCTCTGTAAATACTCCGGCAATAGATTCCAGAAAAAGCACATCCTCTGCCTGATAATCGTAACTGACAATGTCAGTTGTAATCAGCCATCCGTCATTTAATCCGCTGTTAATCACAGGTGTAATTGACAGAGTTTTGAAATTCCCGAGGAATTTATCTATTTTCTCATCAATTACATCCTCGCTTTCCGACAGAAAATTCTCCAGATCACTAATCCATACGCTCCCCTTTTCGGATCTTTCACATGCAACACACGTTTGGAATTCTTCAATAAATAAGTTGATCGATTCTCCGTTAACCTTTCGGAAAGTATCTGTTTCTATATTAAGAGGAAGTTCTGAATCCCACCGATCTGATATAATATAAGAGTTATCCTGCTTTTTAAGAAATAGGATTACACCTGAACATAAAAAACTTTCCAATGTACTTTCCAGCAATTTATTTAAAACCTCTGTCTTGTGATGATTTTTTCTGAATTCTCCAAGACGAACAGAAAGGTTTTTTTGTTTAATTAATTTATATTCATCAGTCACATCTTTGACAAAAAGCCTCAGCTCCTGTTTTCCATTATCAATTTCCGAAATTAAACCATTTATACTCGCAATCAAAGCTTTACCATTACGGCACTTCAATTTAGTCTGTAAACCTTTTATATATCCTCTGTTAAAACAAGTTATAAATGATTTCTGTATTTTTTCTCTGTCATTGTAACTAGCCAAATCAAGGAAATTTTTGCCGGCAAGTTCATGTTTTTCATAACCTAATTTTTCCTCTGATGTCACATTCAGCGAAAGAATATTGGATGACTTGTCTATGACAAAATATAGTATATCTGCTTTTGAGTACAATTCTTCATAGATTTTCTCAGACATATCTAAATAGCTATTATTATTTGATTTTATTTGAGTTGCGCCATTTGAATTCATAATCTGATACCAATTGATTTTTAGATAAAAAAACTTTTTACGATTTCAAATAATACTTTTTTATTATTAATTTTCTCATTCACAAGCATAGGAGGTGCAAATGCCGTTCCAAATGTTAAAAAAGGTGTGAACTTTTGGTGAGTTTATTTACTTCTTCAATTAATTCTTGCGGCCTGAAAGGTTTTTGAATAAATGTATTATATGAGAAATTTTTAAGTTCCGATCTATCTTCAGGCGCATACCCGCTGGCAAAAATAACTTTCACTCTGCTGTTTATCTTGCAAAGCTCTTTGTAGACTTCTTCTCCGCTCATGTCAGGCATTACCAAATCAAGAATAACAATGGAAATTTCTTTCCAGCTCTCACGATACAATTTCAATGCTTCGGTTCCGTTGGATGCACTAATCACTTTAAAACCTTCACGCTCCAATACTCTTTTACTTACATCTCTTATAACTTTTTCATCGTCAACAATAAATATCTTTCCTTCGGAACTCGCATGTACTTTTGTTAATTTTTCTTTTTTTACGTTTTCATTTTCAGCCTTCGGAAGATAGAATGAAAATTTTGTTCCCTTTCCAGGTGTAGATTCAACTTCAAGCGCGCCCCCATGGTTTTTTATAACTCCGTAAACAAGTGCAAGGCCCAGTCCTATCCCGGTACCTGAATTTTTAGTGCTGAAAAAGGGTTCAAACATTCTTGTCTTGGTCTGTTCGTTCATCCCTCTCCCAAAATCCTCAATTGAAACTTTGACATATTTGCCTTTTATTAATGTAAAACCATTAACTATACTTTTCTTGCTGAACTTAACTTGTTTTGTATGTATTTTGATTATACTTTCCTGGCCTGAGGCTTCAATACTATTCATACATACATTTACAATTACCTGTCTTATCTGCTGCAAATCGCCCATAACCAACTCTGTCTCATCGTCGCTCTGAAACTCAAATTTAATAAAGTTATCCGGAGAGTGAGAAAGTATACCGGTAATATTTTTTATCAATTGATTAATCCCAATGCACTTTACCTTGTACCTGCCTCCTCTTGCAAATGCCAGAAGATGATTTGTAAGCTCCGCAGCTTTTTTCGTTGTATCTGCAATTTCTTTTATATCATTATAAAATTCATGATCTTCTGATATTTCGCTCAGCATCAAAGAAGCATAACCTAAAATACCTCCTAACAGATTATTAAAATCGTGTGCTATGCCTCCGGCAAGAGTGCTTATTGACTTCATTTTCTGGTTTTCAAATAATTCGGCTTCAAGTTTTCTTTGATCTGTTATATCAATTATGTTACCGGTAATTACAGATTTACCGTTCAAAACAACGCTGTTTAGTCTTACTTCCCCTATTCTCTCTTCACCCCTTTTTGTAATAAACTTAACTTCAAACTGACGACCATTCAGATTTTTCTTAAGCATTTTGTTAAAATCTTTCTGCGCATCATGCTTAAGCATGTCGGAGTATCTTCTTCCGATCAATTCTCCGCGCATAAAACCCGTCATCTTCTCAAAAACCTGATTTAGATACTGGATTCTTCCATCCTGCAGTATGAAAACCCCAACGAGAGCATTCTCTACAAGCGTCTCATACTTTTCCTTTGCGTCCCTCAATCCTCTTTCAAGTATTCTTCTAAGTGAAATATCACGTATGAAACTCTGAATAACCCTTTCACCCTTGTACCAGATTTTTTTACATGTTATTTCAGCATCAATTTTTGCTCCGCTCTTATTAATAAAAATTGTCTGTGCAGGCCCAATTTCAATGCCATTTAATGCACGTTTTATAAACTTTGCATGCCTGTCTTTATCTTCAACAAACTCAGACCAATTCATATTTTTAAAATCAGATTTACTGTAGCCCAGGATATCACAAGCAGATTTATTTACTTCAAGTATATGCCCTGCACTGTTAAATACAATAATTCCGTCAGTTGCATTCTCAAATAATGAATGATATCGCGTTTCTTTCTCAAGTATGGATCTGGTTCCCTGTTTAATCCTTTCTTCTACATTCTTCGTCCATTCCCGAATTTGTGTATCTTTATTTTTTATTTCATTAAACAGCAGCACATTCTGGATAAGGACTGACAAAACAGGAAAAATGAATTTAAGGAAATCAGTAATTTTTTCTTCAAGGACTGTTGAATAATTGATAATTAATATTGAAAAATGCAAATCGGCATGTGAGTATATTGTTTCTAAAATAAGGGAATTACACTGGCTTTGTTTTAATTGAACGGATAGTATACTATTTTCTGCTATTTGCCTGTGAGTAAAAAGGCCTTTTTTATAAACATAACTCTTTATTATGTCTGTGATCAATTTTTCAGATATTAGGAGATCTTCTTTTGAAGGTGAAACTTCCCATATTTTGCCGTTTTTATCCTTCTTATTCCACATATAGAGGATTACTTGCTCAGACAGAGTTCTTCTTTGAATTTCGTGAAGAAAGTGGCCGATACGATCAAAAGGATTGCTTATATCATTTAATAAGCTATTTTCTGCAAACCAGTCATGGAATAATGAGCTCAATGAATAAGCAGCCCCCTGTTTTTTACTAACATTTTCAAGCATAATAACCCATCATAATATTTATTAACAATTTATTTTAAATATTTTGTATAATAAAATCAAGAATTATTATGTTAAATTATTGTAACAATTAAAAATAGAAAAGACCGTATTGCATTTAAAATACGGCCTTTAAATCAGTGAAGGCAAATCATATCATAATTATAGCTATAGAATCAAAGCAAACTGAATTATCCCTGCTCAGTCTCCTTTTCAATTTCATTGTTACTGTTTTTTAGACTTTTTAAAATAATTATCAGGCCTAAAAGCACAAACATCAACGGCCAGAATCTTGACAGATAATATTCCGCTATATCAAAATCATAGGGAAGCGTGAACATAAGAAAAAATAACCCAAGTAAAATCATGATACTTGATGATATAAACGGCCCTGGCTTCCTTCCATAAACAATATTCTGAATCAGTATACCTGCACCCGGAGAAATCAAAAAAATCGGCCAATATTCATCAATATAAAAGAATGGAATTACATTGAAATTTCTCAAAGAATAAAAGGCACCTAATAAAATTAACACCACGCCCCAGAATAACGCATTATCATTATGATTTCTGAATGTTTCGAATATAAGAGCCAGGGCAAATATGATAATTATTACAGGGAGTGCCTGTTCCCATGGGTTAAATCCTCTTCCTATTTTAGCAGACAGGAGTAATAAGCCTATTGTTATCAGTACCACGCCGGGGATAATAGATTGTTTCTTATTCATTTTCCCCTCCGATCGATTTTTGAATACTCTCATTACTTTCATCTGTATCGACATTATCAGGTAAAATTATTGCGAGAACAATATAGGTAATTATCCCGATGAAAAAACCTGTCAGAATGGCGAATATTACAAAACCAAGCCTGACTATTGTAGCATCAATAGAGAAATGCTCCGCTATTCCTCCACATACTCCGCTGATTTTTTTATCAATATTACTTTTAACAAAACGAGTTCCTGTACTGTGAGGGATTTTTTTGTCAGCAATTTTTTCGTTTTCATCTCCTTTAAAAACGTTTACTACATAAAAAATTCCGAGTAAAATAAGAACTATGGCAAACAGCACGCTCCATGGAACCGTATGTAAAGAAAAAACAGGGAAAAATGAGGGGAAAAAGCCATAATTAAAATCAATATTTCTGAACAGGAAAATCAAGCCCAAAACTATTAATATAATTCCCCAAAAGAAAGATGAATTATGATGTTTCTTTTCATCCTCTTTCAAATCTGCATGTTCAGGATTAGCCTGCATAATTATCATAGCAGCAATATACCCTATAACTCCTATTCCATCAAAAAATATAAGCAGCACCGAAATAATTCTTAACATTGTCACATCAATATTAAAATACTCGGCCATACCCCCGCATACTCCATCAATCATCTTGTCTTTGCGGGATTTATAAAGCTTTTTTCTGCCTTTTTTTTTATCATCCTTTACTGCCATAATCTGCCTCCTTATAAGTTGTCTTCTATTTGAGTAGACGATAATAAATCAAGATGGTTTCATTTTTTTTACATCTACGTACAATAAATCACATATTCTATTTATATTTTTGAACCATCGGAACAAATCTAACGGATATTAATCTTTTAATATCAATCTTGCCCGCTTTTTTCTTCACAATCCGAAGACTTTGGGATATATTGCCAACAGGCAGAATCATAATACCATTTTCCGCAAGTTGTTCAATCAGGACTTCAGGTATCTCATGAGGTGCGGCGGTTACGATTATTTTATTAAAAGGAGCTTTTTCAGGCCAGCCTTTGTATCCGTCTCCTGTTTTAATCCTGATGTTTTTATAACCAATCTCTGACAGCAAATGGGAAGACCGTTCTGCAAGTTGAGGAATAGTTTCCATACTGAATATAGAACCTGCAAGTTCGCATAAGACCGCTGATTGATATCCTGAGCCTGTACCTATCTCCAGAACTCTGTCTTCTCTCCTCAGTTCAATTGCTTCAGTCATAAACGCTACAATATACGGCTGAGATATTGTTTGATCAAAACCTATAGGAAGAGGATTATCGTTATATGCAGAATTAAAATATTTTTCCGTTACAAACAAATGCCGCGGGATTTTTTTCATAACATTTATAACCCGACTGCTTTTTATTCCTCTCCCGACAATCTGTTCTTCAACCATTTTAATCCGTTTTGCTTTGTATTTTTCTTCAGATATCATAATTGTTACAATCCTAATAGTCTTTTCAGGAAACAAAGATTTTGTAAAACCGATAAAATACTTCATCCCGAGCTCTTTGGCACTCCATCAACAGTCTCGGGCTAAAGCCTATTATAGTCTACCTTTAAGGAATCTATCTTCAGACGACTTTTACAGTTATTAAATTGTGTTCAAACTTGTTATAATTTGGAAAAACTGTAAAAACATTTTTTTAGCATACTCTATACCCATACGCCTGAGACTCTGATCAATACTTGAACCCAGATATTTTTTTGCTCCCCCCTTACCGTACGGCCCTTCCCACATTTTATATCCGGCTTTTGTTGAGATAATTATTTCATCCCTGTAAGATTTTAATTTTTTTTAAAAATCCTGCCAAAATTTGTTTCTGCTGCTCAGGGAGAAGGCCCGTAATTATCTGCAAAATCAAAATGAGTAACCCCTTAATCAAAAGCTGTCAGGATCATTCTGACTGCTTCTGAAAAATCATCTACATTCCCAAAATTATGCCATAAACCGAGAGAAACAGCCGGCAGCAAAATACCGCTTTTACCGCATCTGCAATAAAATCCATTATTGCTAATCTCGTTTATCAAACATCCACCTTTTCTAAAAATGGATAATTTTATAAACAGAATTAATTTCTTGCAAAATTCTTATAGTATTCAACTTAATAAAAAAAGGAACGATTTTGCAATCAGTCCCTTTTTATTTAGTACGCCCGAAGGGAATCGAACCCCCAGCCTTTGGAACCGGAATCCAACGCTCTATCCAATTGAGCTACGGGCGCCTGTTTCATGTTGTAATTTTAACTAAAATAAGCAACAAAGTCAAGAATTAATATAAATTCACTTGCAATGATAAAGGCATGTTTAAAGAATCTAATTTTCTGACTTTTTCTTAATAGTACGAGTTCTACAGTATTCATTTAAACTTTATTCTATATTGATTTCAACTTTATTCAAAATCCTGCCAGCCGCAGACCCTCACAAATTCTCCTTCAAACCACTCAGAATTACCATAGTGTGCCGGGGTTGTCATTTCCACATCTGTCCGTTCAAACTTCTCTATTTTTCGCGAACTCCATTTATCATGGTTCAGAGTATTAAAAAGGCGTTTAAATAAGAAATCCCCCTCTTCCTCAAGAGTCTTCCTTAATTTTTCCTGAATCGTACGTACAGACGTAGAGCAAACAAGGTTTTTTCTTGAGAGTTCAAAAAATCTCACTTTTCTGACAGAATCGTATCCAAGCAGCCCGCAAATCATAAAATCAAATAAATCTCCTACATCATACTCTCTGCCTATTAAATCTTCTGCAACATTGTACATAATGCTAATATGCTTGTCTGCATACTCCCTTCCTGAATACCTGTAAATAGTAAATTTCATCTTTACTCTCTCTTCAAGGTCTTCCCATTTGGCTTTAGGAAATGTTGTGCTGAATACCTTGTTATCTCCGAAATACATAGTAGTGTGAGTGTCTCTATAGTCTGATCCTCTACCGAAAAGACATCTCTGATAAAGCGCTATTCCCTTGTTGGGTATATAGGTAAGCGGATTATACCATACATTTTTACCTATTGTATTGATCACATCTCCCGGCCTGATTAGCTCTTTTATCTTTTCAAGCTTATCCATAACACCCTCCTTCCTGAAAGGTAATTATTTAATATATGCAGCTTTTTGCCTTAAGATGCCTGTTCTTGTTTTCATCTGTATAATATATATGCCGGTCGGCACTTCAAACCCACTGTCACCAATCCCATTCCATGTGATTCCGTGGTTTCCCTGGCAGTATATTCCTTTTGCCAATATATTTATTCTATTTCCACGTACATCAAAAATCGATATTTCAATGAATGCTTGTACCGGCAAATAGAAAGATACGGCAGTCTCTGAGTTAAAAGGATTCGGGAAATTCTGATATAAAATATATTGCTGAGGAATTCCCGCATTGTTTTGATCAACCGATGCATCTGCATAAACATTTATAAGCCCTTCTGTAGAGGTTGAATCTTCTCCGCCAGGCCCTATAACTCTCAATTTGACACTGTAGATACCTGCTTCAGTGTAAGTATGCACCGGATTTTGTTCTGTACTGACTCCGCTGTCACCGTATTTCCAATTCCATGATGTGACAGGGCCCTTTGATTTATCAATAAAATGTACTGTAAAAGGTTTTTCGCCATTAGTTGTATCACATGTAAAAGATGCCTGCGGGGCCGGATCAAAAACATTAATGTAGTTTCTCTTAATTAAACTGTCAATCCCGCTCGGCCCCATTACAATTAGTGCAATAGAATAAACGCCTGATTTGTTGTAGGTGTATACAGGATTTTGTTCGGAAGAATAACTTCCGTTGCCAAATCTCCACTGCCAATTTGTTATATCGCCGATTGAAAGGTCCTTAAAATGTACACAGAACGGCCATATACCCTGTACAGTATCAGCGCTAAAATCCGCATAAGGAAGGGAAGGAAGAACAGTAATGTAATTTTCTTTTGTTTTTGATTTCCCCTCTCCTGAACGCCATGCGGTTAATCTTACAGTGTAATAGCCGATACTTTCATAATTGTGAGAAGGAGAAGTATCTGAGCTCATCTTTCCATCTCCAAAATCCCATGTAACAGAATCTGCAACTCCTGTAGTCTTGTTTTGAAATATTACAGTAAATGGTATGATGCCAATTGTAGTGTCAGCTACAAAATCCGGTTTCGGTAGAGGATGTGTAACAACAATGATAGAATCTTTCTTTTCAGTATCACTCCCTCCAGGCCCGTCAATTTTTAAGGAAACCGAATAAACACCAATGGAACTGTATGTATGTACAGGACTTTTTTCACTGGAAAACGAATCATCTCCAAAACTCCAATTATAACCTGTAATAATCCCATCGCTCTTATCGGTAAATGTAACTGTAAAAGGTGCTGCCCCCTTATCAGGATAAAATGTAAAATCTGCAACAGGTGGTTTCTCTGCTACACTAATATATGCATCCCGTGTCTTTTTAGTTGAACCACCAGGCCCATTGACAGTTAAAGAGACTGAATACAACCCGCTTGATTGATATATGTGTGTCGGATTTTGTTCTTTGCTTGATGTGCCGTCTCCAAAAGCCCAATTATATGAAGTAACATCCCCTGTACTTTTATCAGCAAAAAACACTTCTAATGGTTTCAGGCCGCTGACAGGGTCGGCAGTAAAATCAGCAGCAGGTGGAGGTGTAATTACGGTTATGAAAGACTGCCTTTCAGCTGTACTGGAACCACTTTCACTTGACACA
>JAGGVB010000231.1 GCA_021158245.1 bacterium
CTTTTTGAGAAAAAAGCATGGAAAAGAGTTGTAGCATTTCAAACGAGGAATGCACTTCACAGAGCTCACGAGTATGCTCTTTTATGGGCAGCGGAAAAACTTACAAGAGAAGGCCATTTTACAGGGTCAGTACTGAATCCTCTTGTGGGAGCTACCAAATCCGATGATGTCCCTGCTGATGTGCGCATGAGAACTTATGAAGCGCTTATGGAATCTGGAGAATTCGGCAGAGGGGATTATGATGAAGCAGTATGGGATAAGGCAGGGTACAGATTCATAGATAATTTTATTCTTGTGGGGCTGGATATGAAGATGTTCTATGCAGGCCCGAAAGAAGCAATAATGCATGCAATCTACCGCCAGAACTACGGATTTACAGATATTGTAATCGGCAGAAAACATGCAGATGCGCCGTTTGATGACGGCAGCGCAATCTGGGGAGATTTTGATGCGCACGAAAAATTTGACAATCTTTCAGGAGGCCTTGAGATTAAGCCTGTAAAGGTAGGATTTGCAGCTTATTTTGAAGAGATTAAAAAGGTCGGGCTGATTTCAGAATACAAACCTAAAGGGTATCATACTGTTTTTATATCCGGAAAAGAAGTGCGCAGAAAACTTCAGAACGGAGAGGATGTTGATCAGAGAATTATGAGAAAGGTTGTTTCTGATATTTTAAGAGATTTTTATCAGTCAAAAGGAAAGCCTGACAAGCAGAAAAGTTCTAATGTAACATGGCATCATACACAAATAACAAAAGAGCACAGGGAAAAGAGAAATAAGCACAAAGGAGTTGTTCTCTGGCTTACAGGGCTTTCGGGAAGCGGGAAATCAACAATTGCAACAATCATTGAACAGAAACTTTTTGATATGGGATGCCAGGCCTATATTCTGGACGGAGACAATATCCGCCATGGGTTAAACGGAGACCTGGGATTTTCTCCTGAGGACAGAGAAGAGAACATACGCAGAATAGGAGAGGTTGCGCATATTTTTGCAGATGCGGGATTAATTGCAGTTACATCCTTTATCTCACCTTACATAAAAGACAGAGACCGGGCGAGAAGCCTTAATCAACAGGGAGATTTTATAGAGGCCTTTGTAAAAGCTCCTCTTGAAGTATGTGAGGACAGGGATCCCAAAGGGCTGTACAAAAAAGCAAGAGAGGGAATCATCAAGGAATTTACAGGGATTTCCGCTCCTTATGAAGAGCCGGAGAATCCCGAACTTGTGATTGAGACTGATAAGATGAGCCCTGAGCAGTCTGCTGATTTTATAATTGATTTTCTTAAGTCAAAGGGGTTAGTGAATAGTGAAAAGTGAATAGTGAATAGGGATAGGCGTTCTGTACTGAAAAAATTGACAGTTTTCGCGTATAAGGATAAAGGATAAAGGATAAAGGAAAGCACTGTTAATTTGCAAATAGAAATAATAAGAGAGTTAATTAAAAATAAAAGAGTCGGATTTAAGAAACATGCTGTTATAAGAATGCATCAGCGTAATATTAAGGTGGACGAGTTAGAGCATGTTTTGCTTAATGCCGAGATTGTTGAAGAGTATTTAAGCGATAAACCTCTTCCAAGCAGATTGATTTTAGGCTATACAAAAAATAACAGACCTCTTCATATCCTTTATGCTGTTGATGAAACTGAAAAATGGATGTGGATTATTACTGTGTATGAACCGAACAGAAATGAATGGAAAGATGGATATAAAAAAAGGAAATAAGTATGAAATGTCCATTATGTAAAGGTGAAATTTTAGATGGTGTTACTAATTTAACTTTTGAAAAAGAGACTGAACATATTCTTGTTGTAAGCGGAGTACCTGCAAGAGTTTGCCAACAGTGCGGAGAGACATTTATTGATATGGAAACAGTAAAAAAAGTAGAATTTCTTGTTGATTCGGCAGAAAAAGACGGTATTACATTCGGCTTTGTTAAGTATAAAGAAGTGGCTTAGATTTAAGAAGTGTTGTTTTTTTGTTTTCTCGCAACGGACGCAAAGAGAAGACAAGGATAAGGCAAAAGATAAAATAAAAGGATAAAGGATAAGGGATAAAGGATAAAACAAAAGATAAAGGTATATGGTATAAAGGAATAAGTAAATAGTGAAAACGGGATACAGAACAGTAATTTTGAAAATAGCGGTTACTTTGAGTCCCGATTTTCTTTAATTAAAAAATATAATAGTAAGAATCGGGATATTTAATAGTTGGAAAAAGTTATTAAAAGTGTAACCCAGTGGCTTGATAACATACAAATCCGGTACATGATTTTCGGCGGGATTGCTGTAAGTTATTATGGTATGCCGCGCCAGACATTTGACATAGATATTAAAATAGCTGTAGAATCACAAGAAAAAAAAGAAAAATTTATTAATGACATTAGCAAAAGAGCTTTTCTGCTTGTCAAAAATCCCAGTGAATTTATTCATGATACAAATGTTTTGCCTGTGGAATTCGACAAAGTCAGAATAGATTTTGTTTTTGCAGAACTTCCGTTTGAATATGAAGCAATTTCGCGTTCAAAAATTAAGAATATCATGGGAAGTGATGTCCGTATATGTACACCTGAAGATTTGATTATTCATAAAGCTGTTTCAATCAGGCAAAAGGACTGGATTGATATAGAAAATGTTATTTTATCTCTGGGAGAATCTTTGGAGTGGGAGTATATTCTGAAAAATTGTAAAGATCTTTCTGTGTTATTAAACAGGCCTGAAATAATTGATAAAATAACCGGTTTAAGAGATGCAAAATAAATATAAAGAATTTATTAATAAAAACACCATGTTCAATGATTGGGAAGAAAAGTATAACAGAACCCTGAGCGCGGAACAGAAGCTGGAACAGTTTATATTTCTTTATAAAGCAGAAGATTCTCTTCCTGAAAAAAAAGTAAAAAAGATGCATGAGGAGCATTTGCAGTGTTTAATTGACATACAAAAATCACTTATGAGGCGCTGAATGAATAGTGCTTCTGTTTACGGATAAGTTTTCCGGTTGGTTTGAGATTATGTTTCAATTAATAAGGATAAAGGTTAAAGGATAAATGTCCTGTCCCGATTTTCTTTATAATAATATAATGATCAGAATCGGGAAGATGTTTTCTCGCAACGGACGCAACGAACGCAAAGAGAAGACAAGGATAAAGGATAAGGGATAAAGGATAAAACGAAAATCAGGTATATGGTATAAGGGTATAAGGAATAGTTGATAGGATTTTTTGAAAATTGGGGTTAATTTTAATCCCGATTTTCTATAAGAAAAATATAATGGTAAGAATCGGGAAGATCTCCGTTAATCTATTCTTTAATTCGTGTTAACCATTTCCGGCTTTTGACGGATTTGTGTAACCGTGTCCGGCCACTGCCGGACGTGTCCGGCCTTTGACGGATTCGTGGATCAGAATCGGGACGGGAAAGGCTGCTGAAATTTGTTTTTAAAAGGTTTTAAATAGATAAGGGGATAATTGGCTATGCTTAACATTAAAAAAGAGTATGTTGTAAATTCAAAGAATAAAAAGAAAGCTGTTTTAATTGATATAAAAACTTTTGAAAAATTGGAAGATATCCTTGAAGGCTATGGGCTTGCAAAGTTTATGGAAGAAGTGGAGGGAGAAGAAGTTTTGGCAGTTGCTGAAGCAAAGACTTATTATAATAAATTAAGAAAAAGATAGCGTGATAAATTGTTTATATAAAAAGTCATTCTTAAAGGATATGGCAAAGATAAGTAATCCTTACAGAGAGAAAATAGAAAATCTGGTATTTGAAAAAATTTCGGGGCTTGATGATATTTCATCTATAAAGAATATAAAAAAGATACGCGGGTATAATGAATATTATAGAATAAGGGTAGGTATATATAGAATAGGATGTAAGATTGAATCCGGGAATATAGTTATTTTTTACAGGGTTAAGAACAGAAATGATATATATAAGATATTTCCCTAAATCATTACTCCTTTTTCTGCTTTTCCTGTCCCGATTTTCTTTATAAGAATATAATAATCAGAATCGGGAAGATGTTTTCTCGCAACGAACGCAACGAACGCAAAGAGAAGACAAGGATAAAGGATAAGGGATAAAGGATAAAACGAAAATCAGGTATAGGGTATAAGGGAAGAAGGAATAGTTGATAGGATTTTTTGAAAATTGAGGTTAATTCTAATCCCGATTTTCTATAAGAAAAATATAATGGTAAGAATCGGGAAGATCTCCGTTAATCTATTTTTTAATTCGTGTTAACCATGTCCGGCTTTTGACGGATTTGTGTAACCGTGTCCGGCCACTGCCGGACGTGTCCGGCCTTTGACGGATTCGTGGATCAGAATCGGGAAGACATAATATGAATTTTTTATATGATTAAAATAATTGATAAAAAAATAAATTATGACGAATTGAAGATTCTCCTTGAGCAGGATTTCGGGGATATGGTTAAGGTTGTTGTTGATGTGGAAAAAGGAATTGTTGGAATCGGGGGCGAGCTTCATGCTGATGCTGAACAATTAATGATTGAAAAAGGCTGTGTTCAGAAAAACCTCTATGGAGCGAATATATATCCTTTTAACGAACCGGATCATCGAATTGAATATGTTGCACTCATCAACATACGCCCGCAGCAGGATAATCCCTCTATGGAAATACAAAATCCTGAAATACGGGATAAGGTAAAGTTCTACATTGAAAAATTTGTAATAGGGAATGATGAAAAACTGGTATAAATCCCTTGAAAACAGATACAGCACTTTCCCAAAAGATACTCAGGTGCTCAATATGGTCAGTGATTTGCAAAAGGCTGCAAATCTGCGGACTGTGAATAAGCAGGCATCGCAGAACCACTTGTACCGTGCTGTAATTCTGCTTGATTACATTATTAATGATCCCAAATGGGGATATGCTCTTGGGGAGCTTTTGCGCTTGCGGGATGCCGTCTGCTCTGTAATTGAAGGAATTGATTATGGTTCTCTCAAGCAAATGATAAGTGCTGCGGTGTTGCTGGATCCTTCTGCTTACAGGAGGATGAAGGGGATAAAATAAAAGGATAAAGGATAAAGGATAAAGGATAAAACAAAAGATAAAACAAAAGATAAAACAAAAGATAAAATAAAAGGATAAAGGATAAAGGATAAAGGATAAAACAAAAGATAAAATTCAACAGAAAGAGATAATATGAATTTTGCTCTGATAGGCGCGGCAGGATATATTGCGCCAAGACATTTAAAAGCAATTAAAGATACAGGCAGCAATCTTGTAGCTGCTGTTGACCCTTTTGATTCTGTAGGCATTCTGGACAGATATTTTGATGATGTGGATTATTTTAAGGAATTTGAGCGATTTGACCGCCACATTGAAAAGCTTCGCAGAAATCATTCTCCGAGAGCTGTTGATTACGTATCAATCTGCTCCCCGAATTATCTGCACGATGCGCATATAAGATTTGCATTACGTGTTGGCGCAGACGCGATTTGCGAAAAGCCTTTGGTTCTGAACCCATGGAATGCAGATGCCCTGCAGGAACTTTCCGAAGAAACCGGAAAAAAGGTTTATACTGTACTTCAGTTAAGACTCCACCCTGTGGTCATGGATCTTAAAAAGGAAGTTGAGAACGCAGAAAAACATGAAAAATATGATATTGAGCTTACATACATAACACCAAGAGGAAAGTGGTATTTTTATTCGTGGAAGGGCGATATTTCAAAGTCCGGAGGCCTTGCAACAAACATAGGCATCCATTTTTTTGATATGCTTACATGGATATTCGGAAAAGTGCAGAATCTGGAAGTACATTTAAAAGATCCCCAAAAAACCGCAGGGTATATTGAGCTGGAAAAAGCAAGAGTTAAATGGTACCTTTCTGTGGATAAAAATGATCTGAACAGAATTTTTCCTGATGTAAAAACCAGTTTTCGCTCAATTAAAATTAATAATAAGGAACTTGATTTTTCCCACGGTTTTACTGATCTTCATACAAGAGTATATGAAGAAGTTTTACAAGGCCGCGGATTTACTATAAAAGATGCAAGGCCTTCAATTGAAATTGCTCACCGGATAAGAGAAACAAATGTAAAAGATGCCAGCACCGGGTTTTTGCATCCCCTTGCAGAAAAGCTCCTGCCGGACACAGTTAACACGAATTTATAGAAAATAATTATAGAGAATTATAGGATAAGTTATTTTTTGTTGTTAAAAACGGATAATTTGCTATGCCAATAAAAATAAGTTTGCATGCAAAAGAACAGATGCTGGAGAGAGGGGCAAGCGAGGAAGAAGTTAAAATCGCAGTACAGAAGGGCGAGAAACAAGAAGCAAAAAAAGGCAGAATTATTTATAAAAAGAATTTTCAATTTAATAACCATTGGCGGGGCAGGGAATACAAAATAAAGCAAGTATCGCCTGTGGTTGCAATAGAAGGTGATGATATAATAGTTATTACAGTCTATGTGTTTTATTTCTAACATTTGCAGGAGAATGATATGAAAATAAGTTATGATTCATCGGTTGATGCTCTTTATATTCGTTTAATTGATGAACCTGAAGAGTGTGAGGTTATTAAAATTAATGACCAGGTGAGTATAAATATTGGCGAACATGAAAAAGTTGTTGGTATTGAAATATTGGATGCAAGTGATTTTTTGAAAGACTTTAAGAATAAGAAAATTATATTAGAGAATCTCGAAGCTGCATGAGGTGATTTGATCCACGATCCACATGTCCGGCTCCTGCCGGATGTGTCCGGCTACTGCCGGATTAGAGGATCAATTGGCGGATAAAATATTTTGTTTTATCCTTTATCATTTATCCTTTAACCCTCTGATTGTTGAATACTGAGGATGCGGAGCTGTTTTTTAATCTTAAGGAAAAAGGATAAAGGATAAAGTGAAAGAGGGGTGTTTTATCTTTTTGTTTTCTTGGCGTTCTTAGCGAGCGTTGCGAGAGGTTAAATAAGAGAAATAAATCATAATAAGGTTTTAGTAGTCAGTGCATTCTTTAATCGAAGATTAAAGAGAGGTTAATAGTGCTTAAAATAAATTATGATGCTGAGGGTGATATTCTTGAGATTAAATTCTCTGATGAAAAGGTTACAGATAGTGCCTATGCAGAAGAAAACGGTATTGTAGTTGATTATGATAAAACGGGTAAAATTCTGGGATTGGAAATACTTGCTTTTTCAAAACGGGCGCGTAACCCTGAAGAATTGACTTCCATTTCTGTCTGATTTGTACGATACAAAAGGGTGAAGTGAAAAATAAAAAGGATGAAGGATAAAAAAAGTAATGAAAAATCCGGACATTAAAATTCTACCTGAGGTTTTTAAACACTACCCTGATATTGCAGCCGTCTATTTGTTTGGCTCTACGGCAACTGGAAAACTCCATCAGGACAGCGATCTGGATTTAGCAATTGTTGAGAAAAACAAATCAATTTGGGATAAGAAATTAGATATTTTAGCTGACCTTGCCGGAGAAGGATTTGACAGGGTTGATTTGATCTTTCTGGGAAAAGCTGATATTGTTTTACAATATGAGGCAGTAAAGATGAATATAGTGATATACAAACGCAGCGATTTTGACCGGGGAGAACTGTATTCCCGAATTGTACGGGAATATCTCGATTTTTATCCTTATCTTGAAGTACAGCGAAAGGCTTACAAAGAAAGGGTTTTAAGTGGTTAAGGCTGAAGTAATCCTTAAGCGATTAAATAAATTAGACGAATATTTATATATCCTTGAGAGAATGAAAAGTTATTCATTTGAGAAACTCAGGAGCGAGCCTGAAATATATGGAAGCTGTGAGCGATTTCTCCACTTAGCTATTGAAGCCACACTTGATGTGGGGAATCACCTTATAGCAGATTTGAATTTGGGTGAGGTTAGCTGGTACCGGGATATTCCAAAACTAATGGAAAACAATGGATACATAAATGCAAAATTAAAAGAGCAATTGATTAGAATGATTGGATTTAGAAACTTGCTTGTCCATGATTATCTGGAAATTGACCGGAAGATTGTATATGAAGTATTACAAAATAATCTTGATGACATTGCAGCATTAAAGAAGGTTTTTGCTCAATTTTTATAGAAATATGATTGATGAATCAGTTGCGGCAGATATTTTCCCGCCAAGGATAAAAAGAAAGAATTGGTGTTTTATCCTTTAACCTTCTAATTAGTGGAAGAAAAGATTGTCCACGGATTACACGAATTAACACGAATAAAGAGGGGAAAAGTTTAGTAAGAAATAATTCGATAAAGTTTATCCGGTTGATGCGGGATTAATAGATCAATTTAAAAGTATAGAAAAGTATGATTTCAAAAAATATACATAAAATTCATTTAAAAGATTTATTCTGGGATTATCATTTTAATGAGAATGAACTGCAGGCTCTGCTGAACGGTGATGTTGATAAAGTCGGGCATCTTGATCGTTACGCTTTATACGCAAGAATTCTGACAAGCATGGGTTGGTATCAGGTAATTGATTTAATCCCAGATGAAAAAATAAAGGAAGCATTGTCAGATGAGGTAATAGATAAAATCCGGTTTAACGATTTAAGAGAAAAGTATTATTTTGCAAAAAGATTATTATTTAAATAAACTTTATCCTTTTCAGGATGAAGTTTTCAAAATAATTGCCGAAGAAAAAACAGGGTTTTATCTTACCGGCGGCACAGCTTTGGGACGTTTTTATCTGCAGCATCGTTTTTCCGATGATCTGGATTTTTTTCTTAATCATGCAGATGATTTTTCTCTTCAGGCAGATCGGATTATTGATGTGTTTAAACAAAAGAACATACAGTTTTATGTTGGAATCAAATCATCTGATTTTGTAAGAATCTCTATGCAAAAAAAAGGGGTAAATCTAAAGGTCGATTTTATTAATGATGTTGAGTTTCACTACGGAGAATTTAAAAAATTTAAATTATTCCCAAGAGTTGATAACTGGCGCAACATTCTTTCAAACAAACTAACAGCTCTGGATAGACGCGAACCCAAGGATATAGCAGACATTCTGTTTATATGCAGAAATTATTCTTTTCATTGGAAAGATATATTCAAAGAGAGCCTTAACAAAGTTGTTTATCTTGATGCTCTGGATGTAAGTAAAATTCTGGCGGAATTTCCAATAGAATATTTATTAGATATTATATGGCAAAATGAGCCGGATACTGATGATGCTGCGGAAGATATTCTGCAGATAGCAAAAGATATATTGCGTAAGGAGCGTAATTCGATTCAAAAGAATTAGTTAAGAATTTTTCCACAATCCACGAATCCGTCAAAGGCCGGGCACGTCCGTCAAAGGCCGGACACGTCCGTCAAAGGCCGGACACGTCCGTTCAAAGGCCGGACACGTCCGTCAAAGGCCGGGCACGTCCGTCAAAGGCCGGACACGTCCGTCAAAGGCCGGACACGTCCGTCAAAGGCCGGACACGTCCGTCAAAGGC
>JAGGVB010000232.1 GCA_021158245.1 bacterium
AAATTGTCGGCAGAAAGGTTCGCATTACGAATCATAAAAAGAGCGATGAAGCTCCATTACATAATCCTCCATTAGATAAGTTTTGATGGACCGTGTAATCCTCTAATGCGGCAAAGCCGCAAAGTTATGTGTAAAGTATTGTAAGTCAAAAAGAATCTGAATACGGAGCCATACAATTATGAATCAACTAACATTATTCGGAGAAGATAAGAAAAAATTTATCAATTTAAAAGAAGCGAGCAATTGGGCTTCACAATATTTAAATCGCAAAGTTACAATTTCAAATATTTCGTACTTGCTCCAATACGGAAGAATAAAAAAGTATGGAAGTAATGGTAATCCCTTAATAAAAATTGAAGAATTAAAAGATTATTACGACTCTTATGATAAAGAAAAACAGTGGAAAAAGAAATTAGGTGAAGACCTGAATTGGCATTTGTCTTTTGTGGAATACAAAGAATCAGAAAGGACAAAACACGTCCACAGATTACATCCTTATAAAGGTAAATTTATCCCTCAATTAGTAGAATATTTTCTCGATTCTCATACCGACGAATTCAAGCAACAAACATATTTTCACAAAGGCGATATTGTATTAGATCCATTTTGCGGAAGTGGAACAACTCTAGTCCAGTCAAATGAATTGGGAATGCACGCCATTGGTATAGATATTTCTGCGTTTAATGCAATGATTAGTAATGCTAAAATTGAAAAGCATAATATCCAACAGCTTAGGGAAGCTATTCACAAAATAACATTGAGTTTGAAAAATTATCAAAAAACAAGGAGTAATGTCGCTTTTGAAGAACATCTTCTTTCGGAACTTGCAAAATTTAACTACAAGTATTTTCCGTCACCAGAATATAAAAGAAAGATAAGGAAAGGTGAGATCAACGAAAATGAATATACCAAAGATAAAGAACAAAAGTTTTTAAGCATTTATTATGATTTAGTGGAAAAATATAAAATCAAAATTAAACAAGATAAAAATAATTCTTTCTTAGATAAATGGTTCTTATTTCCAGTGAGAGAAGAAATAGATTTTGTATTTAATGAATTGAAAAAAGTAGTAAATAAGGATATCAAAAAGATATTAGCAATAATCTTGAGCAGAACTGTTCGCTCTTGCCGAGCAACCACTCATGCTGATTTAGCAACCTTAAAAGAGCCTGTCACAACGACATATTACTGCAAGAAACACGGTAAAGTATGTAAACCAATATTTTCCATCAAAAGCTGGTGGCAGAGGTACACTATAGACACATTAAATCGCCTTAAAGAATTCGATAGATTAAGAACTGAAACATTTCAAATCTGTTTGACAGGAGATGGTAGAACGATAGATATTTATGAAGAAATTAAAAAGAAAAATCCAGATTTTGCAGAATTATTATTAAGACAAAAAATCAAAGGAATTTTCTCAAGTCCCCCTTATGTTGGACTTATTGATTATCACGATCAACATGCCTATGCTTATGAAATATTTGGATTTGATCGAAAAGATGAATTAGAAATCGGACCTCTCTCTAAAGGTCAGGGAAAGGAAGCAAGGCATTCCTACATAATAAGCATAGCAGAAGTACTAAAAAATTGCAAAAAATATCTTCAAAAGGATTATGACATCTTTTTAGTAGCCAATGACAAATTTAATCTCTATCCTGATATTGCTCAGTTAGCTGACATGAAAATTGTTAATCAATTTAAGCGCCCTGTGTTAAATAGAGTGGAAAAAGATAGATCTAATGCCTATGCAGAAATAATATTTCATTTAAAGGAAAGATAAAATGCCACTTACAAAAGAACAAATACAAAGAATTGAGAATACTATCAAAGAAAGTCTAAGGAAAAAGTTTCAAACATACAACCCAGAAACAAAAAACATGCCTTTTCACTATCGATTACTTGGTCGGGACAGAATGGCATTATTTTCCTTTATTCACTCATTAAATACTACTTTTGGAACATCTATTTTTGAACCTGTGGCTGAAACGATAGCAAATTTGAACTTTGAATTTGCACAAAAACAGTATGTGGTCGGTGATACTATTAGTGAACAAGCCCAATCTGAAATTCAACGTATTATGAATGAACTCACAATTGGAAAAAATCCGAATAAAACGGAAGAAATTGAAAGGATAAGAAAAGTTTGCAACAAGGGTACAATGAACAAATTAAAAACTGTGAAAGTGGATTTGTTTGTTCAGAGTACTGATGGAACAGTCCATCTGTTTGACTTAAAAACAGCAAAACCCAATATCAGCAATTTTAAAGATTTCAAAAGGACATTGTTAGAATGGATAGCAATTTATTTGGCAAAAAATCCAAATGCAAGTGTAGAGTCATATATTGCAATTCCGTACAATCCATATGAACCAAAACCTTATGAAAGATGGACTTTAAAAGGTATGTTAGATTTGGATAATGAGCTAAAAGTTGCAGAAGAATTGTGGGACTTTCTTGGCAACAATGGTACCTATGAAGAATTATTAAATTGTTTTGAAAGAGCAGGTATTGAATTGAGATCTGAAATTGATGCGTATTTTTCAAAATTCAAATAAAACACATAACCTATAAGGATTGAGTCGATCCGCGAAGAGGTCGAACTCAATCCATTGTTCAATAAGCCCGACTTCATTATATGACTCTGTTCATTTATGAGGATTTTCGTTCAAGATCAAGCCTGCCTGTGCGTTGCCTGTCTGCGCCTGCCTGTGCCGTCTGCACGGTAGACAGGCGGGCAGTTGTTATGAATAAAGATTCGTAACCGTTCACAGGTTCATGGTTCAGCGTTAAGGACAAAGGCAGCATTAAAGACCTGAAGTCCTCGTCAAAA
>JAGGVB010000233.1 GCA_021158245.1 bacterium
CCCAATTTTCATAACCCATTGGGTATTGGTTCTTTCGAATTAGATGAGGAAGAAATTGAGAATTTCCAAAAACTCAGACCTTGGGAAAATCTTGAATATTGGGAAGGCGGATGCCTTGATGGCGGCTGGTGGAATGAAGCACTACATGGAGTGGCACGAGCCGGGCTTGCAACTGCATTCCCGCAGGCTATCGGCCTGGGAAGTACCTGGGATCCTGATCTGATAAAAAAAATGGCAGCAGTGATTTCCGATGAAGCCAGGATCCATAATAAAATTTACGGGAAAAAACTTACTTACTGGTCTCCTACTATAAATATTCTGCGTGATCCGAGATGGGGAAGAACCGAAGAATCTTACAGTGAAGATCCTTACCTTCTTTCAAGAATGGCTGTTTCTTTTGTAAAAGGATTTCAAGGGAATGATAAAAAATATCTAAAAGCAATTGCCACTGTAAAGCATTTTGTTGCTAATAACAGTGAATTTAACCGACATACAGGTTCGTCCGATATGCCTGAAAGGCAATTGCACGAGTACTATCTCCCTGCTTTCAAAGCAGCAATTATGGAAGGAGGAGCTTTTTCTGTGATGGGTGCTTATAATTCCTTAAATGGCATACCTTGCTGTGCAAATTCGTGGTTGTTAACTGATATTCTGCGAAATCAATGGGGATTCCAGGGATATGTTGTTTCTGACTGCGGAGCTGTTAGTGACATAGTTCACGGACATAGTTTTGAGCTTGATCCTGAAAAGGCTGTTGCAGCAGCAGTTAAAGCAGGTTGTGATCTGGAATGCGAAACATGTGAGAAAGAGCAGTTTATGTATGATAAATATCTTTTAAACGCAGTAAAAAAAGGATACATATCAGAACAAGCGATTGATACTGCTGTAACACGGCTTTTCAGAGCACGGTTTAAACTTGGAGAATTTGATACTCCGGAAAGTGTGCCGTATACAAAAATACCTGTGATGCAACTAGATTCAAAAGAACATCGGAAATTGGCTTTAAAGATTGCAAGAGAATCTATGGTGCTTTTAAAGAATGAGAACAGTCTTCTTCCACTGGATGCCTCGAAAATAAAACAGGTGGCAGTTATCGGTCCAAATGGTGATGTAGCTGAACTGGGTGGATATAGCGGTACGCCTTCTTTTACAGTATCTCCGTTAGAAGGCATAAGGGAAAAATTTGGAAGACAAAGAGTAGATTTTGAGATAGGCTGTGGATTACTTGAATCATACCCCGGCGGTTTTGAAAGGGCAATGCAGGCAGCAGCCAATTCCGATGTGGCAATTGTAGTCCTTGGCACCAACCTAAACATGGCCAATGAAGGGTTGGATCGAAAAAAATTGGGCCTGCCGGATGTTCAGATTCAACTTTTAAAGGAAGTTTATCAATCTAATCCTAATACAATACTTGTATTGATAAACGGAAACCCTCTATCTATCAGATGGGCAAAGGAAAATATTCCAGCAATAATTGAAGCATGGTATCCTGGTCAATCAGGAGGAACAGCAATAGCAGATGTTCTTTTTGGCGGCTACAATCCGGGTGGAAGAATGCCGGTTACAGTGTATAAATCTGCAGAACAACTGCCGCCAATAGATGATTATGATATTACAAAAGGAAGAACATACTGGTATTTTAAGGGGGAGGTGCTCTATCCCTTTGGACATGGACTGAGTTATACAACTTTTGAATATTGTGATTTGAAGATAAAAAAGAAGATTTATTTTAAAAAAGAGGACAAATTAAAGGTACAGTTTTACGTGAAAAATGTGGGTAATGTGGGGGGAGATGAAGTAGTGCAACTGTACATTAGAAACGTTAAATCGAAATATAATCATCCGAATCAGAAACTTAGACGATTTAAAAGATTATATATTGGTGCAGGAGAGAAAGCATTGATTATTTTTAAACTGGATGAAAATGATTTTTCGTATTGGGATCCGGTAAAGAAAGAATGGGCAGTGGAAAAAGGTGAATTCGAAATAATGGTTGGTAGTTCGAGTAAAGATATGCGTCAACAAAAAAATATTTTTGTTGAAGAATAATAAAATAACTGATGAATTAAGGAGGTCTATCATGAGAAGAAACAAAAGCTTGTATGCTGCAGTCGCTCTGAGTTTTATATTTATCTTAATGGTTGGTTGCAACCAAAAGAAGGAAGAGGATATTAGTAGTAAAAAAATTAAAAGAGTAGGCATGGTAATACAGGTTAAAACTGATAAGATTGATGAGTATAAAAAATTACATGCTGATACTAACCCCGGGGTTCGTGATCTTTTGGCAAAATATAATATGCATAATTTCTCCATTTTCTTGACCGAAATGAATGGGAAATGGTATGAGTTCGGATACTATGAATACACTGGTGATGACTTTGATGGAGACATGGCAAAACTTGCAAAAGAACCTAGAAATATAGAATGGCTTAAAGTTTGTGACCCATTACAGATTCCGTTGCCAGGTGAAAAAGGATGGAGAGAAATGGAGCGAGTATATTATAATCAATAATTAAACTGATAATGAAAAAACATTTGGATTTGTATGAAAAAATTACTATCTTTCATGCAGTTAGAAAGTAACGTTGATAGCGATTTCCCTCAAACTTTTTATAGTTTGAAACTTTCGTTTACACAACTATTATAGGTATAGATCTATGGCACGAAATGATTTTCCTAAGGGTAGTTCACAATACATTAATAAATTGAATAAAATTAAAATCCTCAATCTGATTCGTGAAAACGGAAAGATTTCCCGTGCAGATTTAGCTAAAAATAGTGGTATAAGCGCACCTACAGTTACCCGTATTATTGACAGCTTAATAAATGAAGAGGGACTGGTACATGAAGTGGGTGAGGGCGTATCCAGGGGAGGGCGAAAACCCATGTTATTGGAGTTCTCAGGAGCGGATAATTTTGTCATTGGTATCGATCTCGGAGCAACAAATATATATGGGATGCTGTCGAATTTAAATGCGGAAACAATTGCTGAAGTCCGTCAACCAACTGATGTTGATGAGGGGTTTGAAGAAATTGTTGATAAAATTTCTAATGTCATTGCAGAGCTCTTACAACACTATAAAATTCAAAGAAAACGTATTTTCGGGATTGGGATGGCAGTTGCCGGACTGATCAATAAAATAGATAATATCATAGAGTATTCACCTGATTTTCACTGGAATAATGTTGATATTATTACCGAACTCGGGAAGAAAACTGATTTGCCGATAATAATCGATAATGTGACGAGGTGCATGGCTTTTGGAGAGATGTGCTATGGTATTGGTCGTGAGTGTAATAATTTTATTGTTGTAAACGTGGGATATGGGATTGGTGCCGGAATTATTATAAATGGAAAACCTCTTTATGGGGCACGTGGAATGGCTGGAGAATTTGGTCATTTAACTTTACAGAAAGATAGTTCGATCCGATGTGAGTGTGGGAATTACGGCTGTTTAGAGGCGCTTGCATCAGGTAGGGCCATTGCAATAACAGCTCAATCAGAACTTCAGAACGGAGCCAAAAGTGTGTTACTTAGCAGGTGTAATGGTGATTTGAAGAGTATCACGACTGAGATGGTTTCTAATGCTGCTAAAGATGGAGACGAAGTAGCAAAAAGAGTATTTGACCATGCTGCTGAGTATATAGGTATAGGTATCGCCGGATTGGTTAATATCTTCAGTCCAGAAGCTGTAATAATTGGTGGAGGTGTATCACAGGCAGGAGATCTATTATTTGACACACTAAAACGGGTGGTTAATGAACGATCTTTGCATGCTATCTCAAAAAACTTAAGAATTTTACCGGCAGAATTCGGTATAAAAGCAGCAGTAAAGGGTTCTATAGCGCTGATTTTAAACGAAATATTGAATTTAAATCATAATACGGATGTATAATTTGTTTTAATAAATATTTTTTGATACCCATGTTTTTGCATTGTGCATCAATATTAATATAGTAGATGTTAAGAACAAACGGGAAATTATACTCCAAATTTTTTAGGAGGTTTTTTATGGAGAATGTAGGTCAGAACTTATCAATTATTGATTTAACTGTAATTATTGTCTATTTATTGGGGATACTAATAATTGGAATTCTGTCTGGATACAAAAAAAATACTTCAAGTGAACAATTTTTTCTGGCCGGTAAATCTCTTAAGTGGCCTATGATTGGGGCAGCTTTATTAACATCTAATATTTCTACTATTCATTTAGTTGGTTTGGCAGCTGATGGTTATCGTGTAGGTTTAGTTGTAGGTAATTTTGAATGGATGGCTGCGTTCACTCTGATAATTCTGGGTTTAGTTTTTGTTCCTTTTTATTTCAGGAGTAAAATTCAAACTTTACCGCAATATCTTGAAAAACGATACAATCCCACAGCACGTACAATTCTGGCTTTTATCGCCATATTTTCAGCACTTCTGATTCATATTGGAATCAGCTTGTATGCCGGAGCCAAAGTAATGGAGTCCTTTTTTGGTGTTAATATGTATCTATCTATCACTGTCATTGCTGTTATCACTGCTACTTATACCATCCTGGGCGGATTGAAAGCAGTTGTGGTGACAGATACTATTCAGGCAGTACTTCTTCTTTCAGGTGCTGCCATTCTTACCATTATTGGATTATCCCATTTGCCAGGTATTGGTATTCATAATCTTTCTGAATTGCGAGCAGCAGTAAAGCCAGAGCAGATGAACATGATTCATAGTTTTAGGAATCCGGGAACAGGTTTTATTAATGAATATTCGTGGGTAACTGTGATATTTGGTTATTTTGTTCTTGGTATCTGGTATTGGTGTACAGATCAAACTATTGTACAAAAAGTTTTGGGTGCAAAGACTGAGAAGGATGGCAGGGACGGTGCAATTTTTGCTGGTTTTCTCAAAATCCTACCGGTTTTTATCATGGTCTTTCCTGGTGTCATTGCCTATCTCCTCTTTAAAGATAAAATTACGGATCCTAATAGTTCATTATTAGTAATGATGAAAAATTTATTACCCACAGGTCTTCGCGGTCTAATGGCAGCTGGCCTTCTGGCTGCTTTGATGAGTACAATTGAAGCGGCTCTTAACAGTACAGCAACAGTAACTGCGGAGGATATTGTAAAACGATTGCGTCCAAAGACTACGGATCGTTCACTAGTGCTTATTGGCAGGATTACAGCAGTTGTAGTCATATTATTAGCAATGGCCTGGTCAACTCAGGGTGGGAGATTTGAAAGTATTTTTGTTGCTATTAACAAAATTCCTATGATGTTCGCGCCTGCTATTACAACTGTTTTTGTCATGGGAGTATTCTGGAAACGTGGAACTAAAGAAGCAGCAGTAACAACTCTCATTGTTGGAGCAATAGTTGGTGCTCTCTATTTTTTGATTGATCTTCCGTTGTTTGGTGATGTTCAGCCTATAACGGATCCGGTAAATGGGTTGGGAATTCCATATATGTTGGCCGGGTTAATTCTCTGGGCAATGTGCAATGTTGTGTATATTACAGTTAGTTTATTTACTCCAAAGCCAAGTGAAGAACATTTAAAAAATCTCTCTTGGGATCATCCGTTTCAGTTTATTACGGAGGGTAAAATTTCAGGTATCACTGACCCACGGATCATGGCATTGATGCTTTTTGTTATTATGTTTATTCTTTATATGATTTTCCATTGATGTAGATTGTATTATTTGCTTATTTGCCATTTTGAGCAGAGTTCCTTGTCAAATATTTGTTAGATAGAAGTAAATTTTTAACGATAGGAGTTAAGGTATGAGGCAGGCAGTTATGATGGAACCGGGAAAGATAGAATTCCAGAATGTCCCGGAACCAACATATGGTGATAACGAAGTGCTCCTTCGCATTAAGCGTATAGGTGTTTGCGGATCTGATATACACGTTTGGCATGGCAAGCATCCGTTTACTCCATATCCTGTTGTGCAAGGGCACGAGTATTCAGGACAAGTTGAAGCTGTGGGAAAGAATGTAACTAAAGCAAAGCCTGGAATGCGGGCTACAGGCCGCCCTCAATTGGTTTGCGGAAAGTGCGGCCCATGCAGGCGTGGAGATTATAATGTATGTGAGAATCTTCGTGTGCAGGGCTTTCAGGCGCCTGGATGTGCTCAAGATTTATTTGTAGTACCAGAGGATAGATTGGCAGTTTTTCCTGATTCTATGACTTTTGAACAGGGTGCACTAATAGAACCAGCTGCTGTTGGTGCCCATTCAACAGGCAGAGTCAGCAATCTCAATGGCAAAAATGTGATTATAACAGGAGCAGGAACTATTGGTAATATGGTTGCACAGTTCGTTAAAGCTCGAGGTGCTGCTAAGGTCATGATTACAGATATCAGTCATTATCGTCTGGATATTGCTAAAGCCTGTGGTATACAATACACAGTGAACACAGCCGAGGAATCCTTTGAAGATGCAATTAAACGAGTATTTGGCGATGAAGGATTCCAAATTGGACTTGAGGCTGCTGGTGTGCCTGCTACAATTACAGATCTAATAAAATATATTGAAAAAGGCGGTGAGATTGTTATTCTGGGTGTGTATGAAAAGAATCCTACTATTAATATGGGATTTGTCGGAGAACATGAACTTAAGCTTATCGGGTCACTTATGTATAAACATGAGGATTATGAAAAGGCAATTGATTTCATATCTTCTGGGAAAATTATAACTGATCCTTTGGTTACAAAACATTTCCCTTTTGAATTTTATACAGATGCTTATCGTTACATTGATTCTCAAATAGATAAAACTATGAAGGTTATGATAGATGTCAATTAATAATTTAAGAAGAAAATTGTTTTATGAATGATTTAATAAAGCTGCCATGCATAGTAGGTATCGGTGAACTTCTTTTTGACATATTTCCATATGGAAAGAAGCTGGGAGGTGCACCATTAAATTTTGCCTTTCATGCCCAATCCTTAGGAGCGGAATGCTATCCAGTCAGTTCTGTAGCTGATGATGAGCTGGGGACTGAAATTTTAAAGAGGTTAAAAGATATTGGTCTGGATGATACCTATATTTCCATAACAGACAAAGGGCCAACGGGAACTGTAAGAGTAAAACTTGATTCTGAAGGTATTCCTGATTTTACAATCAATGAAAATGTTGCATGGGATTACATCCCATTTACTGCAGAATTGAAAGAGCTTGCTTCTCGGGCAGATGCTGTGTGTTATGGTTCTTTAGCGCAGCGATCGAAAACATCCCGTGAAACAATACGTTCTTTTATAAAGGAAACAAAAGACAGATGTTTACGAGTTTATGATGTGAATTTGCGACAAGCCTTCTATAATAAAAGTGTCCTGAGAGAGACATTGGTTTTGAGTGATGTAATGAAACTGAATAATGATGAATTATCCATTATATCAGAATTGTTTGGGATAAAGGGTTCCGAAAGTGAAATTCTTATATCGCTGCTCCATGACTTTGGATTGGAGATGATAGCATTAACAAATGGTGACAAAGGGAGCCGTCTTTTCAGCTTATCCCAGGATTCCATTGTTAAAGCACCAAAAATTAAAGTGGCAGATACAGTAGGAGCAGGAGATGCTTTTACAGCTGCACTAGTTGTCGGATTACTGAAAGATTATGCAATTGAGATTATTCACCAGAACGCTACAAATCTTTCAGCATTTGTCTGCACCCATAAAGGTGCTACTCCCAAACTCCCAAAAGCTTTAATTTCTAAACTGATAACTACTTGAAATATGCATCGGCAAGTATCTGATTAAACAACGATTGGGGAAAAGAATTTGGTAATAATTATTAATGAATGAATTATTGCGTAAAATCAGAAAAATCGTGTTATATAGGATATAATATCTTTTTGTATTTATTAACATTTATTTAAAGAATGGAGTTTTTATGAAAACTTTTAACTATTTACAAACGACAGATATTCATTTTGGTGCAGGACGTGTGAATGAAATTGGGGAAGTGGCACTTAAATTTGGCAAACGCTGTCTTCTTGTAACTACACCGCCAATTCCTGTTTTAAAACCAATGTTTGAACGGGTGAAAAAATTGCTTTTTGAGGCAGGCTTGGAAGTTGCGCATTTTGATCAAGTACAAGCTAATCCGACAACTGATACTATCTCAGCTGGTGCAAAGATGGCAGAAGATCATGGAGCAGAGATGATAATAGGATTGGGAGGCGGGTCCAGCATGGACAGTGCGAAAGCTATTGCCGTTGAAGCATCCCATGAAGGTACATCATGGGATTATCTGTTTTACCGTGACACACAGCCGACAGATAAGACTTTACCTATTATTGCAATAACTACAACATCCGGGACAGGTTCTCAGGTGACTCAAGTTGCTGTAGTAACAAACACCAAAGAGAGGGACAAGTCAGCTTTATACAATTCCATTATTTTTCCTGATGTAAGTATAATTGATCCTGAGTTGATGTTGACATTGCCAAAGCAAATAACCGCTGCAACTGGATTTGATGTATTTTGCCATGCATTTGAGAGTACACTTCATCCCAACGCATCTGATTATACTAATCTTCTTGCTTGGGAGGCAATAAAAACAGTAGCAGCTAATCTTCCAATTGTTCTTTCTGACCTGACGAACATAGAAGCGAGAAGCAAGATGGCTTATGCTGATACATTAGCCGGATTATGTATTGCTAGTGCAGGTGTGACTCTTCCTCATGGGATTGGCATGGCTATTGGCGGTATGTATCCACATGTTGCTCATGGTGAGGCACTTGCAATTATTTACCCGGCCTTCTCCAGATTTACTTACAAGTCAGCCATTGCTCAGTTTGCTAAAGTCGGACGAATATTTAATCCAAATCTGAATAATGCAGGTGATAACGAGGCAGCAGCTGGCGCATGTAAGGCTATTGATGAATTTATTGAAAGAATAGGAATGTCAGAAAGACTTAAGGATGTAAAAATGCCTGAAGAAGAAATACCTGCTCTTGCAAAACAAAGTATGGTTCTTCCTGATTACAAGGGTAATCCCAGAGTGGCGACCGAAGATGAAATGCTTGAGCTGATTAAACAGGCATATTATGGAATTTGATATTTCAATTTGAATCAAACAGGAGATTATCGTTCGATTTATAACGGATGAGATATTGATTATATAGGTAAGGCCTTTTGCACTGCCTATTTTGCAAAGGGCCTTTCAATGGAGGCCTTAATGATAAGAAAATACTGTAATCAACTATTGAATGTAATATGCAAAGTTTTTTTATACAATAGTTTGGTTTTTATTTTAATCACTGTTTTTATTCCAACCCTTCTTTTAAGTCAAGGCACAAGTCAAAAAAAATCCGGTTTATTTACTGATTATGCTCAATTTAAAGCTTCAAAAGGTTACAGTTATGTGGAAATTTATTTCTCCATTCCAAGAAATAAACTGGGGCATGTATTTAACGGTAAACAATATTCTGCAGAATTAGAGATTGAAGTCCAGATATTCTTAAAAGATTCTTTGTTGATAAAAAAGAAGTGGAGAAATCAGGAATCAGTTTCCTCTCTTGATGAAATTCATGAAGGACAAACGTATAATACTCAGACTGCATTTTATTTAAAACAGGGGGCGTATGTAGTTAAAAATAGTGTCACTTTTTTCTCTTCAGGGACAACTATGAATTCTGAACTGAATCTTGCAATCAGGCCGATTCCAAAAGATTCGTTGGCTTTAAGTGATATTGAATTAGCAACACAAATTAAATCCAACGTTAAAAAAGGACTTTTCGTAAAGAACGGATATCGTATTATTCCTAATCCCAGAAATATGTACGGATATACTTTACCTAAGTTGTTCTATTATTGTGAAATTTATAATTTATCTGATTTGACTGACCAAGAAGATTCATCCTATTATGTTAATGTCAGTTTAATTAATGAGAATAATTTCTCTGTTGTTAAACTGCCTTCAAAAAGAAAATTCCGTCAGGGAAACTCAGTAGTGGAGACTGGATTAGTTGATGTGTCAAAAATACAGTCTGGTGCTTACACAATAAATATTGATGTAACTGATGGGAAAACAGCTTTAAAAGCCTTTCAGAAAAAAACTTTTTTTGTTTATCAGCCGTTGAACTTATCTACAAAGAAAAAAGCAACTGATGAAATTTCTCCAAATATTATTGATGAATTCAGCGTTATGTCTATAGATGAGTTGGATCGTCAATTTAAAATGGGACGATATATAGCAAATAAAGAAGAGAAGAGTATATTTAAAAAACTTGATCTGGTCGGTAAACGGCGATTTATGACAGAATTTTGGAGAAAACGTGATAGCGATCCCAGTACAAAAGTGAATGAGTTTAAAATTGAATATATGAAACGTGTAACTTATGCTAATAATCGTTTTTCAATCGGTAAAAAAGAAGGTTGGCGAACCGATCGAGGAAGAGTTGCAATTTTATATGGTATTCCGGAACGTGTTGATACATTCCCTACTACTATGAATAGCAGGGGGTATGAAATTTGGTATTACTACCATTTTCATCAAGGGGAAATATTTTTTGTATTTGTGGATCTTTCTAATATTGGTTCAATGCGTTTAATACATTCCACACTTCCAAGTGAAACGAAAAATTTTGAATGGAAGAAATTGCTATATTAAGAGTTGTATGAAAATTAAAAATATAAACAATTTGGGATTTGGTGTTATAAGAATTATATTTTTAAGTGTACAAGTCATTGAATCTATACGAAGGACAAAGAATGAATATTGATGTCAAAGATAAAAACGGAGTTAATATTATTCTTGTAAAAGGCAATTTGATGGGCGGGGAAGAGACTATTGCCGTTCATGAAAAAGTTAAGAAATTGGTTGAGCAGGGCAAGAAGAAATTCGTTATTGATCTGTCTAAAGTTAAATGGATGAATAGCTCCGGCCTCGGTA